>NZ_JBYITD010000012.1:0-282924 GCF_057708945.1 Nonomuraea sp. bgisy101 | reverse complement strand
TCTGGTCGAACAATCCGCAGGAACGGCTGAACAAAGAGATCCGCCGCCGCACCGACGTGGTCGGGATCTTCCCCGATCGCGGCTCGATCGTCCGTCTCGTCGGCGCGGTGTTGGCCGAGCAGACCGATGAGTGGACCGAGGCACGCCGCTACATGGGCCTGGACGTTCTGGCGAAAACTCGCATGCGGCTGATCTCGGGCGACACACCGGCACAGAACCCGCTGCCGCAGACACTTACCGCTTAACCTGCTGAAACAGGATCACGCGAAGGTCAACTCATACACCACTTCGCTGGACGTGACCGTGGAACCTCGCCCGCCCGGCGCGACAGCCGGGCCAACGCGCTGACCACGATCAGGAAATCAACCGCTAGCCGAAGCGCTCAGCCGACCAAACGAAGATCGTGAAAGATCGAGGCTAGGCGCCGGTCGAAGGCACATTCGGCCTGGCGCGCAGATGCCTCCAGGACCCGACCATAGACGTCCTCGCCAGGGCTCGGCATTCCCGGGCGGTCGTTCAGAAGAGTGGCGTGACAGCGGCCAAGATCTTTTACCCGCGTACGGCCGAGTACGGTCCCCACTCGCGGCCACGATGTTCCCCGCTGGCGGCCACATGCCCCATCGAGTCGCGTGAGGATCGCTACGTGGTGTGACGGCGAACTCCGTAGCGAGAGAAGGCTGCCGCGGCGCTTCCTGTCCTCGGCGCCTGGGGCGCCTGCGGGCCGGGTCGCCTTGCCACCGACTATCGCTGGTGGAGGTCCGACTGGAGGAACCTGCTCGCTCCTCGTCTCAGCGAGGAGGACTGTGGGTTCGGGCTACAGCGGTGAACACTCAAGGTAGTCGAGTTCGTGGCCAGATATCTCCCCGGAAACTGGCCGTCAGTGGGGAATCGCAACTGGCCACCATCAGTGGCGTGCTTGCGGCTGGTACACATCGTCGGAGCTGGTGAGCCCGGCTATGAACCTCGTCGCGTGGCTCGATGATTCGGTGCTCGGCAACATCTGTCACAAGACTTGCGCCCACGAATGCAAGGAATTCTTCGATGGTTACTACTCCTTCTGAAAGATCTACTTGATGATACAAAACCCGAGATGCTGACCGTAAAAATAGGTATTTAGATACTTTGTGGCTTTTGTCTGATTTATTTGCCTTCTCTAGCATGCTTATCTCTTTCGTTATCTCGGTGGTCCGCGTGGCAGCTGTTTTGTCGGACCGCATGAGTACGGTTGTAATGTGGCGAACACGGTGAGTGCGGAGAGATTCCGGATTTCCGACGATCATGTGCGGTATATGGCGCTGTACGCGGCCCTCATCGCGGCTGATGCCTTGACGGAGCCGGCTATGGAGGGGGAGCGTCGGCTGGTGGCGCTGACCCAGGCGCACGGGATAGTGATGGCGTTGCGCGGCCCCGCGCAACCGCTTGGATTCGCCGAATTCCGAGAGTTGGTTCGAGGTCCGGTCGCGGGGCTACTCCCGCCTGGCCGCGAGGACGGCGGGCTCGGTTCGATCTTTGCGATCGACCCAGAGACGGGCGAGCGGAACGTCGAGCTCGAAGCGCTTGACGGTGAGTACGGAGCCGTCGCGCGATTGTCGGGTGAGGTGGCGTACTGGCCGTGGCTCCGCGACGAACTGGCCGAAAACAAGGCCTACGCACTCTTCATGAAGGGCGAGAACCAGCGTGCTTACGTCAGGCGCCGCGAGTTCGTGGTCCGCCATGCGGCAGGGATCCAGAGATCGATGCGCTCGATGCCCAAGGAGATCGAGGATCTCTACGTAGCCGTTCCCGGGGAGCGCCGATACGGTCGCTGGTGTTTCCTTTGTCCGATCTGCCGCTGGCCGATGCGGGTACGTCCGGCCGAGGGCGTTACGGCGGTCGCTTGCGACGATCGAGGGCATCGGGAGCGGGGTGCCGATTACCGCTTTGTTCGTGACGACGATCGTGAAGGCGCACCGGAACTCGTTCGCATCCATCCACCGCCAGCGGTTCCCGCGCGCAGTCGTCCTCTCGCACCTGTAGCGGGCGACGCGCAGATACACGAAGCGGGGCGGACTCTGATGGTCGGTCCCGAATGCTGGCACTCGCACGTGGTGCCCGGCGTGCTGGAGCTTGCCCTGCACGACGAGCTGGGCAAAAGAGGCGTGAGCGTGGATCTCTGGCCCCGACTGGACTCCTACGACCTGCACATCACCGTCGAGCGGGAAGGTCGGCCGAAACGGGTCTGGAAGGTGGATGTGAAAGACGTCATCTCGGTCAAGGCGCTTATCCGCAGGTTGGAACGTGAAGGCAAGCCAGGGAGCGGACTCTACCTTGTAGTACCCGACAGGCTGGAATCGCAGGTGAAGCTGCTGGAGCGGGCGCTGGCAACGATGGGGTGGCAGGTTCGCGCCGCCTCAAGGCTCGCTCAGGAGATTTGCAGGGAGCAAGGGGTGTCATGGCCGTGAAGCGCGTGGAGGCGGACACCTCGCTGAAGGTGGCCGAGCTGGCTCTGACCCTGGCGGCACAATACTTTCCCCACGGCGACGACGAGATCGCTCGATTCGTCGACGCGGCGTTCCTGCTGTCAGGCCAGATGCACTGCTGGGACCGGTGGGAGAGCCTTACTTATGAGGAGAAACAGGGATTTGGCCGCCTTCTGGCGTTGCGACCTGAGCGGTTCGCCAATCCCACGGTCTTCGGCCGTACCCTTCTTCACCTTCTTTCGGCGGAGAGCCCGAGGATTGACTCTTTCCAGCTGACCGAGGACCGGACGGGCGCCCGCCCGGTACTTGGCGGGGATCTTTCCGGGTTTGCTGCGCGGTTGTTCGCAGAGCTGGAGACCGGCCCGCCCAAGGGTGGCGCGCTTCGGGTCGCGACGCCAGGCCCGTGGTGGGTGCGGCGTTCCTGGGACGGACGTGCCGGAGAGAACGTCGAGCTCACCATTCCGCATTTTCCCGATGCCGTGGCCGCCACCGTGCCACTCCTCGAAGTTTCCAAGGCACCGTACCGGGAGAACTTGAAGGTGCGGATCTCCGAGCTGCTCTCCCTCGCCGAGCGGCTCGACACCCTCCGACCCGATCGCACCCCTTACCTCCGTGCCACCCTGGACAAGCTGTTCGCGGGCCTGCGCACCGCGGACGGAATGCTCAAGGACGACCTGATCTTGGTGAGCGGGCTGCTCCGAATCCTCAACGCCCCCACCGGCACGGGTAAGAGCGTGCTGATGCGAGTGCTCGCCGTCCACCTCGCACAGCGGGGCATCCGTGTGGCCGTCATCGTCCCCACCATCGAATCCAGTCTCGGCACCGCACGGGAGATCGCTGACGATCTCGACCTGCTCGAGGTGGAGGTCGAGTGCACGCCGCTCATGTCTCCGAACCGGTTGCACGAGCGGGCGGTCAAAGTAGCGGAGAGGGCTGGAGTCGAAGCGGACTGGGATGAAGGCACCCGGTGGCGCCTTGATCACACCGGATACGGGTGTGCCCTGTCGGAGCTGGTCGATCCCGTGTCCCGCCCCAAGCCGGGGACCGAGCCGTGTGAACTTCATCGTTCGGACGGCAGAGGCGGTAGAGAGAGCCGTATCTGTCCTTGGAAGCCGACCTGCCCGAAGTTCGCACAGACGAGGGCTGCGGTGAGCGCGTGTGTCGTTGTCACCAATCATCACTACTTCCTTCGCGGCAAGCTGCACACAGCCCTGGAACTCGACGGCCGGCCCAGGGACCGGATGGCTGCTGCGGAATTTCTGCTGAGTGTCTTCGACGTCGTCATCGTCGATGAGATCGACCAGTTTCAGTCCACAGCCGTCGATGTGTGCGCCCGTGAAATGACGTTGTCATCCCGGGCACGATGGGAGGAGATCCCTCTCAAGCGACTCGACGACGATCGAGCCCGCATCCCGATACGCGACTCCCTGCGGATCACGCCTGCTCTGAGCAGGCTTCGCGAGCTGTCCGACCAGCTGGTCAACTTCGTCGCTGACGGAGCGCTCCGGCTCCCTGGCGTCCTCCAGGGGGTTCACACCACAAAGTGGCAGCTCCCGAATGCTTACGACCGCAGCCTCATCGAGGCTTTATTCAGAGTGTCTGAGGACAGCACTGTGAGTCCCGAGACCTATCGACGACTCGACTCGCTGTTCCCCGATTACGAGCCCGACCGCGATGCACAGTCCGCTGACTCGACCACCGAAGCGCTCGCCCCAGCCAAGGAGATCCTCCAGGCGCTCCTCAACCATCCGAACGAGGAATCCCTGAATGAGGCGAGGATCAAGCTAAACGATCTGCTGAGCCCTGTCGTATCCGACAAGAAGAAACGCGCCGAGCACGTCACTCAGATGATTCTCAAAGCATGGTTCGCCGCGCTCCAACATCACGTTCGGGAGCTCCAGGGCGAGGCCTCACGGCTGCGCTCGGTGGATCTGCCATCGGCTCGCGAATTCGTTGATGGACTGGCCGCCTTCGCGCTCAGGGGGCCCTTTCCGTACGGTCCCCTCGGCTATGCGCTGGTGGGCTTCCGGTTCGCCGGTCTTACCGATCCGGAGGGCTCCACCGAGCTGTCCCTGCAGACGATCACCGGTGACCCCCATGCGTACACCGCCCAGCTCGGCTCGGTGGTTGCGCTCACCCTCTGCGGTCACGAACGGATCGTGCTGGGGCTATCGGCAACGGCATTCTTTCCTGGAGCGGTCCGCGAACACGTTCATTCGCCGCTCACCTGGTGGATGACTGACGCCGCGGAGGACGCCATCACGGTCCGAGACGGCCGGGTGATGCGTGGATCGGACTACATCCAGATCTCCGGCCTCCCCAAACAGGCCAAACGCGGCGAGCTGGTAGAGATGGGGGAGCGGCTGTTCGAGACGCACCTTGTCCCCCTCCTTGAGGAGATGCGCCGCGACGATGCGGATCGGGCGAGAGTGGCGCTCGCCGTGAACTCCTACGAGCAGTGTCTGGACCTGGCGCGAGGTATCACGCAGGCGGTCGGCTACCGGGATGGCCTATGCGTCGCGGTCCCGGCGGACATGAAACGGCGCGAGGCACTTATGGGACGGTTTCCTCTCCGTCGTGGTGTGAACACGCTCACAGCGGATGAGTTCGAGGACTTCCCTGCGCACGGTGACATTCTGATCGCTCCCATGGCCCGTATCACCCGCGGGCTGAACATCGTTGTCGGTATTCGATCCGCTCTGTCGGCGATCTTCCTGTGCGTTCGCCCGCTCGCGCTGATGTCGGATCCCGCGGAAATGTTCGCCAGCGTCAATGCCGCCGGACACACGGGGGTCGAGCCGTCCGGCCGTCCGGCCGACATGCTGGCAGCGGCGCGGAGGCGTTCACGTGAACGGCTCTACCAGGTGCTGCGAGCGGCACCGCATTTCCGCAACCAGGACGACGAGTTACAGGAAGAAGTAGTCGCGGGAGTCATCGTCGACCTCATCCAGCTCGCTGGCCGCGCCCGCCGCGGCGGCACGGATATGCGGCTCTTCCTCGTCGACCATGCCATTCACGACAAGAGCTGGCGCAGTGACATGGCTACCATCATCCGCCGTATGTACGCAGCCTGGCCTGACGAGACTCGCCGCGACATGGCATCCGTCTACGGATCGGCCCTGACCTCTCTGCTCAAGGACGTCGCAGGAATCGATCCGACGGATGTTCAGTGATCCCCCACCACACCCAGCGCTCGAAGAGGAGCGGTAGCTGATGCCTGAGAGCATGAGCCGACTGAATGTTCTGGCCTTCCGATTCACCCCTGACCTGGCCGGAACGGTCCAGATCAGACGGCTGCCCGAGGAGTTCCAGCGCGCGTGGTGGGCCTTCGACAGTGCGTACAAGGCCACATGTGGCAAGGACGTCCAACCCGCGCACTCCGCGATCTCGCTGGCGCTGCGCGGCCTGCTCGGTGGACATGTTCACTTCGACCCCGGCAAGGGCGAACTCGTCACCGAGATGGACCTGGACGATCAAGACATCCTCGATGCGTTCACCCTGTTTCGCGCCTTCTCGCTCGAGGAGGAACCTGACCTTGGACGCCCCTGCGACCTCGCGAAGATCGTCGCCGCCACGCCGGCGGAGTGCGTCCATCTTGGAACGTTTCTTGATGGAGGGTGTACTCAGCCGAATCCGCCCGGGTGGGTGTTCGCGACTGCTGGTTGGGCCTTCGCCCGCTCCCTGGCCGCCCAGCCATGGGAGATTGACGGCAGGTCTGTACGGCTGCGCGACGACACCAGCGGCGCGCTCAACGCCTGGGATGATCTATGGGCAGGCGCCGTGCTCCGCCCGGTTGTTGGCTCGAAAGACAAACGATCCGAGCCTCGGCACTCCATGGCGCGCATCACCGCCCGGTTGAAGACCGTTCCGAACATTGCCCATCCGGTCCTGCTACTGGAGGGCAACGCCACCAGGATCAGCCCGACGCTGCGCGGTGTCAGTTCGGTACTCGTCGAGCAGAAGACAGCGGCAGCACCCCTCGTACGGCTCTCGCTCGATGGGAGAATCGCCCGACACGTCAACCGGCCCGCTGCACAGACCCTGGCCGCCCTCAGCGTGGACCGTGCCGTGCTCGACCTCCAGGACTTCGCGATCAACGCGGCAGAACCCGGCCGAGTACGCGGAATCGTGCCCAAGTCCTGGCGGTTCGCCATAGGCCGAGGTGTCGGGATGCACTTTCACCGGGCACTTCACCGGCACGTCCACGAGGTCTTTCCGGAGATCCAGCCGATCGGCACACGCGCCGTCAAAGGACGATTCCCGGCCCCGCGCCAGGGCCGGATCGAAACGGGCGCCATCGCGGCCGCCTTGCGAACCCATGGACATGCCTCGCTGACTGTCGTCTGCCTCTGGGCGAGGGACGTCAACCGGAGACGGATGCTGACCGAACTCGGCGCGGCCTTTGGCGTGGACTTACTGTATGAGGACCCAGCCGACGGAGCTGTCGTATCCGTGTCCGATCAGATCCGAGTAGCCGTCAAGCACGCGCCGGAGCTTCTCGACCACGGTCTCACCGTCGATCGAGTTGCATTGGCGAAGCAGATCCCTGTCCTGCATCCAGCGACGGGTGACCTCACAGTCGTCCTCTGCGAAACGGACTCCAACCACGGCGCGCGCGTCGAGCTCGAGGACAGTGAGGCGGAATCCGAGCAAGAAGCGCGGGCAGCCTATAAACGTTTCCTCGATCGGCGTAGAAGCCTGGAGGCCGAGGACGCCAAACCGCAGGTGCGACGGCTGCTCGCCCGCCTGCAGCTTGTAAGCCAGTTTCTTGATCAGCCCAAGCAGCAGCGTAAGCGAGCGAAGCCGCCGAAACACGAGGACTATCCCGCCCGGGCTGCAGTGATCGATCTGCTTCGCTCCGCGGGCATGACCGATGATCGGTTCACCCATGCCCTTGCCGGGGTCCGGATCGGCGAGCATCTCGCGTCCAACGTCGCGCACATCGGGATTCACATTCGGCAGCAGAACAAGCAGACGCGAGGGGGGAAGACCAAGCTCGTCGTGACGATCACGGCCTTGCTGCCCCCCAGTGGAGGCGAGACCGTCTGGAAGACCTTGGCGTGGGCGCATCGCGACCGGCCGCAATGGGAGCCATACCCCTTGGCATGCGCGCACTTCCACGCGGTCGCGCTGGAACGGGGTAGCCGCAGCCATGACGAGCTCGTCCGCCTGGCGGGCATCGTCGAACATGCCCTGGGCACGCTGACAGACAGCAGGCTCCGCGGTATTCCCTACGCGGTCTATGTTGACGGGTTCACCAGCCGCGGCGTCTGGCCGGGACTGTTCAACAACCGGCAGGGGGCACCGCCAGACCTGGATCGTCCCTGGCTTCCTGGGGCGACACTCCCCGCTGCTCAGCGACCCATCGCCACGGTTCGTGTCAACGCGGAACCGAGTGAGACGCCTCGGCCGGTAAGCGTCACGGCGGTACGGCTTGAGGCTGAGGGTCGTCAGATCAGGTCGGAATCACGGACCACGACCAGGCTCTTCCGGGTCGAGACGGACTTCGGTGACCCGGTGTTCTGGCTCTCCCGAGTGCCGGTCCAATTCGACGGGGCAGGTTCGGGGCGGCTCGGTGAGTTCACGACCCGATGGGGTGTCGAGGATGGGCCAGCGACCCGTCGCACCTGGTACTCCATGAACACCTTGGAGATATATCCGATCGGGCGACTACCCGACACCTCGATGGAAGCGCTGGCCGTGAGCGCCGCTCGCCTGTGCCGCCAGACGAGTGGCTGGGACGGCCAGACGACCTATCCAGAACCTCTGCACCTCGCCCGCCAGCTGGACCTCGATCATCCCGAGTATCGCGCTGACGAACTCCCCGACGACCCAGAGTCCCCACTGCTCGCTCACGACGAATGAAGGCGCGATGATCGGCCCCACTCCCCATACCCGCAAGCTTCTCGCCTTGCTCGGCGACAGCGAGCTCTCCCGCGCGGACCTTCTCAGCCGAGCACGAGTGAAGTTCCCACGCCAGCCTGACTCCCGGCTGTCCCTGCTCATCGACGAGGCCGTGACGGCGGGACACATCACCGATGACGCCGGAATCCTGTGCCGAGTAGGGAGCGTGCCAGCGCCCGCTCCCCGAGCGCGGGGACTGGATGCGCCACCGCCCAGGCCGCTGCGCGCGGTCGCGATCGATGTGGAATCGGTCGTACGTACCACCGATCGCGAGCCCTATACGGAAAAGCGGATCTTTCAGATCGGCGCGGTCCGCTGCGGGGCGGATCAGGTATGGGCCTCTGGGACCGGGCGGTTCACGCGCTGGCTGGCACTCCCGCTCGGCGAGGACTGGACGATCGCTTCGGCCCGGATGCGGGCGAGGCATGCCGCCGAGGCGATCTCTCCGGCGGAGGCCCTCACAGATCTCTTCGCCTTCCTGGAAGGTGCGGATGCCGTTGTCGCCTACAACGGCACCGATGCCGACTTCCCGATGCTCGCCGATGCGCTGGCCCGTGAGGGAATGCCGGACCTGCCCGGGCACCGGATCGATGGTTACTACCTCGCACTCTCCATGTGGCCGATGGCCCGTTCCCACCGCCTCGCCACCCTCGCCGAGGACCTGGGCATCGAGACGGACGGTCTCTCCTGGCACGACGCGACGGACGACGCCGAGTTGCTCGGGCGACTGCTTGAATTCGGTGCCCGGACTTTGGCTTCCTGGCCGGAGGGGCTCGCCGACCTGGTCGCCGGAACCTGTCCTGATTCGACGGCTTGGCAGCTGTTGCGCGAGATGGCGGGCGGCGCCAGCGCGTATGGGAGCAAACGCCCGACCACTCATGCTGAGATCGCTCAGCTCACCGTCGATCTCCTCGACGGCAGGGCACCGATGCGCAACCAGGGCGGTGGACAGGGCCGCAGCACACTTACCGCGGCTCAGCACCTGCGCGGACCCGATGGCAGGGTAGACCCGGTCGCGCTTGCGGCGCTGGTCCACGGTGAGCACGTACGACGGCGACCGGCCCAGGAGCAGATGGCTGCCGTCCTACACTCGTGGACCGATGCTGGCGCCTGTGGGGCTATCGAAGCGCCCACCGGCACGGGGAAGAGCTACGCGATCCTCGCCGCCGTCATCGATTGGCTCGCCGCGCATCCCGCTCACACGGCGATCGTCACCACGTATACCAAACAGCTTCAGGCGCAACTCGCAGATGACCTCATCCGGCTCGAGCAGGCAGTTCCCGGACTCCTCGGGCTGAGTGACGTGGTCAAGGGGAAGGCCAACCGGCTTTCGCTGCGGGCATTGCTCCTTGCTCTGGCGGATGCCACCGCGCTGGAGTCTGAGCGACGTCCGAGACCGAGTACGGCAGGGCGGTTCCTCCCGAACCCGCGCTACCGGGAACTGCTCATCTATCTCTTCCTGCGGTTGCGCGCAGCCCGTGAACCGTTTAGTTCCTGGGTGGCGCGCTCTGTTGACCCGGTGGACGTGCCGATGTTCTTCGCCGAGTACGCGGGCGCTGCGATCTCCGTATGGCTGACCAGCCTGTCCCAGGGCGATGCGGGTGATTACGCCGAAGACCCAGACAATCCCATCTCACTGCACACCAATACTGTTCGCGAAGCTCTCGCAGCTCGTCGGCTGGTTCTGGCGAACCACGCGTTGCTCCTCGCTCACCTGGATCATCTGGAGACGCTCGGCACGAGCACAGTCCTGGTCGTAGACGAAGCCCACGAACTGGAGAACGCGGCTACCTCCGCCCTCACCACGGTTCTTGACTATCAGGCGCTCGAAGACCTTCACGCCGAGCTTGAGTCCTGGACTCAGGAGGCATCGGCGGGCCCGCTCCGCGCCGCGGTACAGGAGGCTGTCGCCAATCTGACCAACCTTCTCGACCACGAAAGTCTCCCCAAGCTGGCCAGCCAGCTCTTTGACGCACGCTCGCCGGGTGCCTCGGTAGGCTCTCGCGGCATCACGCTCGCGAGTCCATTTGACGGTTCCGCAGGTCGTAACCGCATCGGCACTCTCGTAGGTCTGCTCAAGCGGCTCGCCGGTCTGTGTGAGGCTGTCACGGGAACCCTCAGGGCCTACAGTGCTGGCCAACCACTCGGCTTCTATACGCAGGAACGAGTCAGTGCGCTGGTGAGCCGCACAATGGCCCAAGGTTCCGCAGCGCAGGCACTCGTTGCCGATTTGGAAGATTTCCTCGATGGCGCGGAGCAGGCGCCGGCCACCGACGGGCGGTTCGCAGACTCTGAACCTGAGGAATCGACTGCGCTCAGCGACCCGGACGACGGCGACCTCGTCGATGCCGATGACCTATCCGATCTGCCCGGACTCTCGGCCGAAGGTGAGCAGCGGGAAGACCTGCACGATCGTGCAGAACGCGCTGGCGAGGAGGGCCGGATAGGAAGCTGCAGTAGTCGAGGCGCGCTGCCGCCGAACACCTCGAACCGGGTTGTCCACGCGAGGGAGCTAGGCGCCCTACGGGGCATGCTCCGGGCCTATAGGTTTCAGCTCGCGACCTCACCGGTCGAGTTGCCCGAGGACCCGGATTGGCGGCGGTTCCTGGGTGCCTTCCGGCGGACGTACTACATCTCGGCCACGCTTCGGGTGGAGGGTTCGTGGGCCTTCCTCCGATCACGGCTGGGGTTGGTGGAGGCAACGCGGACCCTGCATCTACCGAGCCCGTTCGACCTGGAAGACCAGATGGAACTTGTCTGCCTGGAGGACTTCCCTTCGTGGGCCGAGCAGGCAGAGGGTGCCATCAGGACCGTGGCCCATCAGCTGCGTGGATACGCTGCGGCGATGGTCCGCCCGGCCGATGGCGAGCGTGGCGGGTACGACAACGGGGCTCTTGTGCTCACCACGGCGCGGTCTACCTCCGGCGGGATCGCCGATCGACTCGTGGCGGAGCTAAGGCATGCAGGAGAACCGGCCCCTGTTCGCTCAGCGCTGGTACGTGGCAACCGGCAAGGCCTCGCCGAGTTCACCGACCGTGAGTACGGCGGCGGCTTCCTGATCGGCACCAAAGGGTTGTGGCAGGGCGTCGATATCGCCGACGCGCAGCGCCTCCGGCTTGTCTGGATCAACAAGCTGCCGTTCGCGCCGTTCGGCGATCCGGTGATCGAAGCACGCCGGGCGGCTGAGGCCATCCGAGCCGAGTCGCTCGGTCTTGAGGATCCCGAGCGGGCGGCCATCGAGCGGTACTACCTGCCGATGGCGGCGCTTCAGCTCCGGCAGGCCGTGGGGCGCCTGATCAGGTCCGAGCGTCATAGGGGCGTTGTCATAATCTCCGACCGCAAGCTCGCGGGGGTCTCAGCGCTGCGCCGGACCTATCGGAAAATCTTCCTCGGCTCGCTGGAGCCAGAGATCCTCAAGCCTCATCCTGTGACCTGGGAGCCAGGCGGAGGCAACGTCGTACCGATGACGGATGCCTGGCGCAGGATCTGGCATTTCTTCGCCCGTCACGAGCTGCTCGATCCGGGCCGCGCGTCGGAACTGTCGACCGACGAGGCCTTGGATGAGCACACGACGTTGCCGCAGACCCGTGCGATCAGGGAACTGGAGCTGAGCCGCGAAGAGGTCGAGCGATTGCGCTCCTCCGGTGGTCTGGCCGACGAGGTCGTCCAGAGAGCGGCCGCTGTGGCTGGATTGCTTCGGCTTCAGGACGGCTCAGCCGTCTTGAAGCCCGCCCAAGAACAGGCGATCCGTTCCGTCGCCGACGGAAAGGATCTGCTCGGCCTTCTTCCTACGGGCTTTGGCAAGAGCTACTGCTTCCAGCTGCCGGCGCTGATCCTGCCGGGCGTGACATTGGTGGTGTCGCCGCTCGTCGCCCTGATGCACGACCAGGCGCTTGAACTCAACCGCTCCATCGGAGGTGCGGTGCGAGCGCTCGTCGCCCCGATGCGTGAGTCCAACTCTCGTGCCGGGCGCACCGAGGTCCACGAACAGCTGCAAGGCCGACGTGATCACCGGATAAAGATCATTTACGTATCTCCGGAACGGCTGTGTCAGAGCCGCTTCCGAGAACTGGTGCGCGATGCCGTCCGCGATGGGATCATCACCCGAGTCGCGGTTGACGAGGCACATACGTCCATCCAGTGGGGAGACGACTTCCGGCCGTCCTTCCGCAGAGTCGAACGGTTGCTGGCCGAGCTCCGTACGGAGCACCGCCTTCGCGTGACGGCCCTTACCGCGACGGCCAACCACCATGTCCGCGCTGGGTTGCGCGAAAGAATCTTCGGGCTTCGTGAGGGCGAAGCCGATAGCGGACTCGTGACGGTCCAGGAGAGTCCGATTAGACCTGAACTGGCCATCCACCGCCGTTCGATCGCGTCGGCCGGACCAGCCAAGGTCGCTGCTCTACTGGAAGGGGTCGTCCGCACGATCGACGGTCACGCGATCTTCTACTGTCTGACGATCAAGGAGGTTCTTGCCGTCCACGCGCATCTGCGCGATCACGTCGGTGATGGCCGTGTGCTGGTCAGACGCTTCCACGGCCGCCTCACCGAGGCGGAGAAGGCGGCCGTCATGACGGAGTTCCGCGAGGCACCGAGGCAGGGTGAGGAAGGATTCGTTCCGCTACTGGTAGTGGCCACGTCCGCGTTCGGCCTCGGCATCGATCGCCCCGACGTGCGGACCGTCTTCTGCGTGTCGCCGCCGACCGATCTTGCGGCGCTCTACCAGCAGATCGGCCGTGCCGGCCGGGATGGTGGTGCGCCGGGCACAGTCAACGCCGGACTCGCCCTGGCCACCAATAGAGGATTGCGGACTGTCCAGTTCATGACTGACCGGAACCTCTCCGCATCTCTCGCCCGACGAATGGCCGTCATGGTGTTCGGCCGTCACGACGGTGTGCTGGACATCGCCGCCACGGCCGACCAGCTCATTGGTGAGGACCTGGACGCGGGACGAATCGACGCCGCTAAAGCCCGGGAGTCTCGGACACAGGATGAATACGCCGAAGGGATGGCCCGGGTCTTCGCGACGCTCGCTGACCTCGGAGCTGTCGAGGATCTCGGGGATTTCCCGCCTCGGGTGGCTGTCGGCGCCGGAGAGCTGCTCGATCCTGGCGGTATCCCAGATGCGCTGGAAGAGAAACTGATCGCAACTGTGCTGAGTCTTCCAGCACGTGAAGGGTCCCTTCACAGGTCAGCGCTGTTCCTTCCAGACCTCGACCGCCACCTGGCAGCCGAGATCGATGGATATGCCACCATGATTGAGCACCCGGCTGAGCTGTGGGCACTGCTGTCAGATCTGCACGACAGAGGGAGGCTCGATGTCTCCGCCGCGCCATCGCGCCGTTTCGTCACGGGCGTGAGAGTCGTGCGGCGTGCGCTGCCCGGCGGATTCCACGCGGCACTCGAGAGCCGTACTGAAAGGGCTGCCGCCGAGCTGGAGC
Organism: Nonomuraea sp. bgisy101; assembly: GCF_057708945.1. NCBI lineage: Bacteria > Bacillati > Actinomycetota > Actinomycetes > Streptosporangiales > Streptosporangiaceae > Nonomuraea > Nonomuraea sp. bgisy101. Next base: position 269,120 of record NZ_JBYITD010000012.1, on the reverse strand, counting down.
GTCTGCGGGACTTCTTCCAGGACCACGGCGCCTGTTCCAATCGCAAGTTCGCTGACTACTTCGGTGTAGGCGAACTGCCCGAGGACTGCTGCTCCAGCCTCAGCAACCGTTGTTCGGCGTGCTGGGACCGCAGGCTCGACGTTCCAATGGGGGAGTCGAAGCCCGCGGTTGTTATGGCCCTCAACGCGGCCACCAGAAACTTGACCGCAAGCGGAGGCACCTCCGCCCCACAGGAACGGACTCTCGACAGGCAGGTCACCGCCCTTCTCTGGCATGTCGCCCGGGGCCTGACCGCCCAGCATCTCCGCCTCGCCTTACGAGGCGAGGACTCGTGGTTCCATGCTGGGCAGCGACGGAGGTTGAGGCTGCAAAGGACGATTACGACCAGCCGGTATTTCGGGGCGGCACCTCGGGTGACAGTGCGGCAGGTCGAGGACTCGCTCGCGCGATTGGAGGCTGCGGGAACTGTGGTGTTCGTCGAGGGGCGATGGAGAGAGGCGGGGAACGTGCGGCGTGAAGCCGCCCGACGGGCGAAGGAGAACCTGTGACGGTCTGGACTCCTTATGCCGATAATCCCTTGTTCACCGCCGAACTCATCCTCGGTCCTGAGGCCATGTCCGACCGCCAGAGAGAGCGACTCACTCGCTACCTCGAAGCATTGGCTTCGCAGCGCGGCGTCCTTCACACCGCGGTCGCGTTCAACGCCGTCTACTTCGGCTACGACCTCGACTACGGCGGCTACACAGGTGGCCCTGTGGACTTCGATCGCCTGCCCGATACGCGCTCAGACGCTCCGGCACCGCCGGTCGGGGCGTTGGTAAGCCTGGAGGTGGGCTCGGAACCGCTGTTCTGTGAGGTCCTCTACGCCGAGGGTGCGCACCCCGCCCTGGACGACGACGGTGCCGTCGAGCCCTGGCTGTCCGGGGCTCCCCGTGACACCGCAGGTCCCAGCGGGGGGCCAGGGGCCCGAGACAGACTGGTCGTGGATTTCGACGCCTTCGGCCATGGGGTGATCACTACCCGTGAACGCCTTGGTCGGTTGCGGCGTAAGGGCCGGTTGCTCGACGACCTCGGCCATCTTCTGCTGCCTTCTCCTGTGCGAACGGGATTCGTGGACTTTCTCCTGGGGCCCGCGCGGGAGTGTCTGATCACCGGCCCATTGCCCCTGCTTCTGGGTACTGACGCCGACGACGCGGATCTCGAGGCCGGCGTACGCAGAGCTCTCCGAACCCTCGACGCCCTCCTCGCCGCAGCTCCTGGTCTGCGACGTTGGGGACCCTATGCCTTCGCCCGCGATACGCTTGCGGTTCGACTCGGTGACAAGGAAGGCGAACTGGGCGGGGCCGACCTGGCCTCCATTGTCAGCGGAATGACCCGCCCGCCGTCGAAAACTCGCCGAAACCGGCACGTTGAGAGCGTAACCTACACGGCTGTTGGTCCCCGGTTGCGTGGCTCAGCGGCCAACCAAGCGGCGCTGGAAGGCGTGGCTTATGCTCTCGCTGTCTGCCACGCCAATGCCGTGTTGTCCGATGTGGCCAGACGCGAAGCCGATGAGAGAGGTGTTCTCCCTTCGGGCGGACATCTGCGACTCGACGATCTCCGGCAGGGTGGGGGTATCTGGCGAGTCTCCCACCCAGCCGGGCCGCACGCCGGTCTTGACCCACTTCTGCCGCTCGGCCTCGGTTGGCTCGAGAGCCTGCCACCCGCTGCCGACGAGGATGACCTAGTCACCAAACCCGAGGGTGAGGAACGGCTCACCATCACGGATTCCCAGGTTGACTGGACCAGCCCGTTACGGCTTCGACATCACTCGGAGGGGAGGCTACCCCTACCTGAACGTCTCGCGAGCGAACTGACTGCGGGAGCCGTAAGACTTCGGCTCAGCCATGACGGGTATGACCTCGATCCCGATGAGGCAGATCAGGCCGTCTGCGTCGAGTACCGAGAGGGCCACCCCTATCTGACCGGCGTCTGCTGGCCGCTGGAGTACTTCCCTGGCATCATCCTCGACTTCTGGTGGCCTCGCGGAGCCCCCAGCATCAATGCCGGATCGACCCTCCTCGATAGCCCGATTACGTTGGACGGCGAGCTCATCGAGCACCGATACGATCCCGGAATCGTTACCAGGGACAGAGCCCCGGGCTGTGTTGTCCGAGGAAGCGCCGTGCGCCTCGAGCTCCGTGACCGGATCCTGCGTGCGGTTCGTCGAGCGGGCCTCCTTCGGGCGGACGGTGCGGCGGTCTTGCCGGAACAGATGCTCACCAAGGCGGTCTTCGGCGATCCCGCCGCTCATGCGACGATCCTGCTAGCGCCCCTGACGGAACTACTCGCAGAGGGCGTTCTCGATCGATCTGTGGCGAGCAAGGACATGGGTTGCGCGCTGAATTTCCCCGCGACGCCTGGGGCGCCGGAGGTCCCCGTCCTGGTCTGGCGACCGGAGATTGTTCCGGCCGGGGGAAACACTTCCGGGCAGGGATCCCGCAACATCGCAGTGCGTCTCAAAGGTCACGATGTCCGCTCGTTTCTTCGACGGCTTCGGCCGGGTGAACGTGCATCCGAACTTGCTCGGGACGAATATCGGCGGGTCGGCGAGCATTTCGGGTTCGGACCGGAATTGCCGGTCGGCTACACCATCGTCCGCGCTCATCGCCGTGGAGTCTTATGAGCTCAGGCGAGCCAATGTTGGTATTTTCCTGCGGTCTAAGAGGTACGTAAGCAAAATAGTACTTGTGATGGAACAAGGCGGCTGAGAATGGCGAGACGTAAGAACCATGCGAGAAACGGCACGTGTGCCTGCCATTTAACGCGGGACTACGTCCCTGCCGATCCGGAGCGGTTCAGCCAGGCCGCGGAGGCCTTCGCGCAAGCACTCCGCCGCCTGCCCGATCCGTTTGCCGGCGCGATCACGGCGCTGACGCCCGCGGATGTGCGTTGGGGAATGAACAGGATCAACCCTGAGCGTCGCGGTCTTGTCATGAGCCGCCTTGGGCTCGGCAACATCAAGCCGAGCAAATGCCCGCTGTCCATGTGCGAGGGCATCCTTGCCAGGCTCAACCGACCAGAGGGCCGGTTCGCCGCTCAGACCTTCGCCCGTCCGGTCGTCGAATCACTCGGCAAGGGCGGGTTCCCTGAAAGTCTGGCCTGCCTGTACCTCTGGTCACATATGGGAACGGGGCTGACTCCAGACGCGGTCGCCGCTGACGCCCGGTTCCTTGCGGCATGGGCTGAACTGCCGTGGTGGCTACCTCCAGGAGTGTCCACCGAGCAAGGGGAAGCCGTGCTCGAAGCCGCCCAGCTGGTCATCGCCGTCAGCTCAGACTTTCCGCCGGGAACTCCCGAGGGTGGGCAGCCCGATCACGCTCATGAAGAACCGCCGCCGAGGAACGATCAACCTATGCACCAACAGCCACCAACGCCGGCAGTCGCCCCAGATTCTGAAATCTCGACAGGGTCGACCACAGATCCCGAACAGCTCGCGGTGGATCTGGCGCAGGCATGGTCGGACGCGAAGCAACGTGTCGTAAGGCTCGGCGAAGACCTTTCGGCAGGCTTGCTTCCCGATGGGACACACCCGGTGTCTTTCGAGCATCTCGCTGCCCACACCGCACTTGCGCGGAACCGCGTCGGAGCCGACCTGCCCATCCCGGATCTGCTGACAGCCCTGCGCCAGGTCGCGGATCGTGAGAAGCGAGCCGCGGAACTCGCATCACTAGGCGAACTGGAGGGCCCTGCGGGCCAGCGGAACGAGTTGGCAGCAATGATCGAAGCTCTCATAGCCGCCCCCCATTGGGGTGAGGAAGAGCGCCGCCAGGCTGACGGTCTCCACGCTCTCTACCGTCTGATCGATCTGGTAGCAGGTGAAGGTGGGGTTCCTGCCGACAAGACAGAATTCAACGCGCTCGCCGACAGGGCAGGCGTCCTTCCTATGAATCTCTCATTCCTTGCCGCGACGGGTCAGCTCACCCGCCCACACCTTCCTCCTGCGGATGTGGCGCCTCCCGCGAACGCAGAAGAAGACACATCGCCAGTGGCGCATGCCAGCGCAACCCTCATCGAACTCGCGGAGGGGACAGAGGCAGAAGCCCAGACGGAGGTCGCCCCGGCTGTAGTCCCGGTGTCCGCACCGAGCACCCCCGAATCGAGCGATACCCGGTACCCAGTGGAATGCCTGGCTGAACTGGTGGCCGCACGTCGCTTCGCCGCGGCGCACACGATGGCGGAAGCCATGGGCCAAGACGCTCCTGAACGCTGGCCCTACCGTGTCGCAGCTCTCGCAGAGGCCGTTAGGTCCGCCAGCGGCTCGTGTGCGGCACGGCTCGCTGCCGAGATGCGAGACGTCACCATGATCGAGCCCGAGCCGGTGGCGCTTCTCGTGGCCGTCCCAGCTCTGATCCGGGCCGGCCTCATCACTGGCGCATCTGACATCGGTGCACTCCTGATCGAGTCGGTCAATCATCTGGATCCTGAGCTCGGTATGGTGGCCGAGAGTGTGGGACGCACCGTCGTATCAGGCGCGCTCGCCGACACACCGCTCATCGGCATGCTCGCGGACGTTACCGAGTTGGAACGTCGGCTGGAGGAGGCCAGGGCAGAGGCGGCGTTACGACTGACGCGCCAGCGCACTATCCGGTTCCCGCGTGCCACGGCGATGGCGAAACGTTGGCTTGACGCCGAAAGCGGGCTTCTCGGATCACTCCTCTCCGCCGCTGCGGAGGATGATCGGACGAGGGTTCAGCAGGTCAAGGCGGAAGTCACGCGGCTGAACGCAACGAGTGAGATCAGTCGCGAGATAGATCGGCTCGATCATCAGATTCGGCAGAATGGAGCCAAACCGCTGGTGGGCGGCCCTCGTCAGAATCTGCACGCGCTTGCGGTCGGCGCGCTATCGGCTGTCTCGGCGTGGTTGGAGGCAGTCACTGCGCTGGAACGTCAGGCTCGACAGGGTCGCACGTGGGCGACCCATGCCATCGGGGCCTTGAGATCGGAGCTACTCAGCCGACGTGCCCCGGTAGCCGCTGTCCTGACAGACCGTGCAGGCAACCCCGATCCGTTGACAGCCGCTGCGGCCTACGCCGCCGCAGCGGCCATGGAGGACACGTTCGCCTTGCTCGCGGGCGACCGCAGCCTCACACCGGGCGAGCCGGCTGCGGACCTCGTCCTCACCGTCGAACTGCTCAAGATCTCGGGCGCCCGGCTCGATTCCGAGTCTTCCGAAGTCGTCCTTGGAGAAGATCTCCGAGGGGAGATCGCGATGCTCGCTGAGGCGTTCACCCTGAGCTGGGAAGAAGCCTATGCTCGCCATCTAGCGGGCGAGAACTACCCGGCCGCCGCCGCGATCATGAAGCTTGCCATAGAACAGCAGCCCCTGCGGGGCGGGCCGATGGCAGGTGAGGCCTTCGTCGAGCACGAACTGCGTGCAGCAGTTGAACGCTCCCGCAGCGAACTCCTCGACCTGCGTGACAGTCTGGCCGTGGAGGTTCGGCGGGCGCGGGGCCAGAACGAGCTTTCTGAACAGGAGGATACGCAGCTCGGAACGATGCTGGCAGCCGCTGACCCACTCCGCGGGGACCGCACAGATCTGCACGAAGTCCGCCGTCAACTCGGTACGATCAAGCAAGCGCTGCCCGAACTGCGCAGCGCGGCGGCCGAACGACTGCGTGATCGGTTGGACAATGCCATAGCCGAGCGGCAGAAGCCGGTCGATCCGGCCGAGCCCGCCAAGATTTCGGAACTGATCGACGACGGGAAGCTCTCGATCGCCGAGGAGCTGATCTGGTGCCTCGAAAACGATGCTGACCTGCCGGCCTGGGAGCCGCGTGAGGACCTGGAAGCATTCTTCCCTACCGTCCCCGAGGCCCTCCCCCAGGGGATCACACCCGATCACATCGAGGCGCTGCGTTCCGGAGGAATGATCGCTGACCTTCCAGTACTCGACTGCTCAACCCTTTCTGAAGGCTTCAGGGAGCGCGGCGCGATGGCGCTTCGCGACTGGCGGCTGCTTGCCTCAACGCCGCGGGATGGCCGTGGCCGCGGCGGCCAACTCGAGCACCTGACCGGCGTACTTCGACTGGCAGGTCTGGAGCCTGAAAGCATCAGAAAGATCAGCAATCATCCAGGAAACGGCTCGGAGCGTCGGTTCGTGCAGGCATCCGGCATTCGGTTCATTGGCCGGGCCACTCTGCCAGAGTTCGGCACCCGCCTCGGCGATGGCCGGCGCGCGGGCGGAGAGCTCAAGATCCTGTTGGCCTGGGGCAGGCCACCCGCCGACCTGCTGATGAGCTGGATCGATCACGACAGTTCCGGTGACAGCGTACTGGTGGCCTACTTCGGCACCATGACGGCGTCGGTGCGTCGTGCTCTTGCCGTACGTGCCGTCCACTCGCCCGCTCCGGTGATCGTCTTGGACGATGCCGCACTGGCCTATCTCGCCGTGAACGGTGAGGGCCAACTGCCCACGGCACTCGCGGTAGCGCTCCCGTTCTCCGCCATCAACCCCTACGTGCGCGACAAACGCGGTCCCGTGGCTCCCGAGATGTTCTATGGGCGCGACAAGGAACGCCGGGCGATCCTGGATCCCAATGGTACGCAGGTGATCTTTGGCGGGCGAGGTCTCGGCAAGTCGGCTCTCCTTCGTGACAGCAAGACGGAATGGGAGCGGACCCAGGGACGATTGGCTGTCTTCCTGGACCTCAGGGACATCGTCGGCAAGGAAGGCCTCGGTGCCGGAGCTGTCTGGGACAAGCTCCGTCAACAGCTGATTGTGGATGAGGTACTCGCTCCTGTGCGCGCCAAGGCGGCCCGCGGAGACTCTCACGACGCGGTCAAGGTGGGTCTGCGATGCTGGCTCGACGCCGACTCGAGGCACAGGCTCCTGGTTCTGCTGGACGAGGCCGACGGATTCTTCGAGTCGGACGCCCCGAGCTTCGTCCAAACCCACAGGCTCAAGGCGCTCGGAACCGAATTCGACGGCAGGGTCAAGGTCGTGTTCGCCGGTCTCCACTCGGTCCAACGATTCGCCAAGGTTGGGCGGAACGGCCCGTTCTCCCACCTGGCTCAGCGCCCCGAGGTCATCGGACCACTAAAGCATCAGCACGCGTTCGACCTGATCGCCAAGCCGCTCAGAGCGCTGGGCATGGTCATCGCGACGGATCTCGTCCACCAGATCAACATCCACTGCGCTTACCAGCCCTTCCTGCTCCAGATGTTCGGTCACCGGCTGATCGAGCTCATGCACCAGCGGAGAACCGGACACAACGCCGGACCGCCGTACGTGGTCTCCGAGGCGGACGTTGAGGCAGTCATCTCAGATCACGGGCTCAAGGGTGACATTATCCGGGTCTTCCGCGACACTCTGAATCTTGATTCGCGCTACAACGTCATCGCCAATGTTCTAGCCCACCATGCGTACGAGCGGGGCATGGATGCCCGGCTGAAGGAAAGCGACCTGCGTGCCGAGTGCGGCACGTATTGGCCGCAAGGTTTTGCTGGGCTGGATTTCGAGGGCTTCCGCGCCTACCTGCAGGAGATGGCCGGCCTCGGCGTGCTCCATCACAACAACGACGGTCTCGGCTGGCAGCTCAGATCCCTAAACGTCCTGCCGATGATCGGCAATCCTGATGACGTCCTGACGGAACTGGTAAATGCCGCCACCGAGCAGATACCTCACCGCGACCATGTCCTCCAGGCACGGCGGCTGCTCCGCGACGGCCGTACCCGGGCCCCGCTCACCGAGGAGCAGATCGACGACCTGCTAGGCGAGCACACCAACCAGACCCGGGTAGTGCTGGGCTCCCGCGCGACCGGTATCGGTGACGTGACTCAGACGTTGGACGAGGTCGTCGAAGCCCTCAGCCTTCGGTTCCGGCTGCGGAAACCGACAGGTGTCAACGAATTCAAGACCGAGTTGGTCGAGGGAGATCCAGGAGATCGAAGAATCATCCTTTCGGATCTGATCCGAAAGGAGACCAAGGCGGATGGTTGTCGCGACAGTCTGAAGTTGGCGCTCACGCTGCTTCCTCGAGCATCGGGTGTGACCCGCTCTGCCGTGCTCGTCGCGGATCCGAGTGTCATGAGCTTCTGGGAGGAAGCCCTTGCCATGGACGAGCAGGGCATGTCGGTCGTGCTGCTACGCCGACACACACGCTCGACTCTGAAGACATGGACGCTGGAGACCGATCGATTCGGTGCGCATCTGGATGGGCTCTACACGGTCACGTCCGGCTGGCCGTTCCTTGTCGAACGCGCCCTCACTGAGTCCTCCCGGCGTGCTGAGCACGACGTCCTGGCCAGGTTGTCGGCTGAACTCGACGCCCCTCAAGGAAGTCGCAACCTCCTGGAAGCGGTTGGGCTGCTGGCTGATCGTCGGGTGTCCAGAGGATATCGGGCGATCTCTGGCTTTTCCGATGGGTCAGGTCTCACTCATGCCGATTTGATCGCCGCCGTAGGGTGCGACATCGATGAGCACGACCCCGAGTCGACAGTCAGCTGCCTTCTCGCCCTGGATCTCTTCGACCTTGACGACCAAGGGCGCTATCGCCCTGAACCCCTCGTGGCGGCAGCCTGGGCAGCGCTTCCGTCTACCCCTAGGTCGTCTTAGCTTGGGATTTAACCAGCTCAAGATCAACGTGAGATCGTTTTCGCGGTTCCCCGGACAGTGACGCGGCCTTCGCGCGATCGTGTCTTCTCGCCAGAGTCAACACCGATCGCCCGAAGGCCGCAGGGGTGAAGTGCTGCACGACCATGCCGAAGTCGAGGCGCTGTCTGGATTGTCCGCGTTTCGGGACGGGTTCTATGACTTGTACTGCTTCATAACTCAGCGCGTGGTGCTTGATCTGCGGCTTTGACCTCCAGAGGCCTCGCGGGCAAGATCGCGGTCTGTGTCGGTTCGTCTGCTGTATCTGATCTTGATTCGGGTGTTCGGCTGGCTGGTGCTGCTGGGGCGTGGGCAGGCGTCCAAGGACGTCGAGATCATGGTGCTCCGCCACGAGGTGGCCGTGTTGAGGCGCCAGGTCGTCCGGTCGAAGCCGGACTGGGCCGATCGAGCGGTCCTGGCGGCGTTGGCCCGGTTCCTGCCGATGGCCCTGCGCGCTCACCGATTGGTCACCCCCGGCACCCTATTGGCCTGGCATCGGCGTTTGATCAAACGCGCGTGGACCTACCCGCACCGCTCTGGCCGTCCCGGCACAAGCAAGGAGATTCGGGATCTTGTCTTTCGTCTGGCCCGCGAGAACCCCCGGTGGGGGTACCGGCGGGTCCATGGTGAGCTGGTTTGCCTCGGCGTGCAGCTCAGCGAAGCGACCGTGCGACGAATCCTGCGTTCACGCCGGCACCGGCCGGTACCACGAAGCCTCGACACCTCCTGGCGGGCGTTTCTACGGCTGCAAGCGAAAGGGCTCCTCGCCTGCGACTTCTTCCACATCGACACGATCTTCTTGAAGCGCCTGTACGTCCTGTTCGTCATGGAGGTAGAAGCACGACGTGTTCACATCCTGGGTGTGACCGCCCATCCCACCGGCGCCTGGACGGCTCAGCAGGCCCGCAACCTGCTCATGGGCCTCGGGCACAGGGCTACCTCGTTCCGGTTCCTCATTCGGGACCGGGACACCAAATTCACCGCCGTCTTCGATGAGATCTTTGCCGGGGCAGGTGTCACGGTGATGAAGACTGCGCCGCGGACACCTCGAGCTAACTGCTACGCCGAACGCTGGGTGCGCACCGTCAGGGCCGAATGCACCGACCGGATGCTGATCTACGACGAACGCCATCTTCGATCGGTCCTGAACGAGTACGCCGAGCACTACAACAGCCATCGCCCGCACCAGTCCCGCCAACAACGCCCACCCGATCAAGACGAGCACGTCGTGGTGCCGCTGGAAGGCCGGGTTCAGCGCCGAAAGGTGCTCAGCGGAGCCATCAACGAGTACCGGAGGGCTGCCTGACAGACCCGAAGAAGCACCAGCTCAAACCATGTGTACGAGTTTTGAAGCGGTACACCCCGGACACCGCAGCGCAGCCCGCCCGGGACCTGACCGAACTCAACGACCCGCGATCCATCCGCCGAAAACCCGTCGCCACAGGCATGATCAGCGAATACCACCACGCCGCTTAACCACAGCTCAGGTCACATAACTCAATATTCGAGCGGTACACCATACGGACTTTTGGGCGAATTTCAGGCGGATGACACTAGCAATGCTACGGCCTGCAATTGCAGGTGTCCGACGACCCCATAGTCCCGCATGGGCGGCGGTAAGGGGCAGCTGATGCCATCTACTACATATTCATCAGCTGAGTCAGTTGTTGTCGGACTGCGTTTGTCACTGTTTGGTTCTTACCGCGAAAAGCGACGTAGGATCTCCCGGCTTGTGCATCGCGCCATGGGTCACCAGTGGGGGTGTTCTGAGATGTTGTGACCTTCATGAATGAATTCTCGCCAATAAGCCATTCGGACCTTGACCCCCAGCTGCGGGATGGCAGCTTAACATGCGAATAGGCGTTTTTGATATAAGTGGCGACAATGTCTGATTCAGCGCTAAAGGCCAGCCTTAGATCGTCTGGTCCATTGTAGAGCGCCTTCTCAAGTAGAATCTCAACACAGGAGGACGAAATAGTGTCGCGCCACACTTCCCAGGGAGTTGGGCCATCGGCACTATCGGCACGAAATAGTTCCGCTGGATCGGCTGGATCGTCTGCTTCGTAGCCTACGGCGAATTCCATTTCGCCCTCGTCTTCGATTCTCCAAATCAGCACACCTGCGCTTAGATCCTGGCGGAGTTCATCCAGAGGGAGTATGTTGCCATGGCTGGTCGTGATATCAGACCCTTGACCAAGGATATTATATATTGTAGATATCGGTGCTGGCAGTGGAAACCCGAGGCGATTCTCTGTTTGAGTGATCTCCGTGTTGGAGTAGACGTCTATATTTGTGCGTACATCCAGCCATTCGCGAGAGAAGGCCTCGATGAAGTGACATGCCTCATTCGGGCCTGTTGTCGCGAGCTTAATGGATTCGACTAGAGAGATTCTTTGGTTCACGTAGCCAGGATACCGTATCGATCGGGATAAGAGAAGTAACTGACGCTGGCCGATGCCCCCGCTCGACCATTCGGAATGGCGGCACCGGCAGCGATATTAAGCTAAGGTGAAAGCCTTTGAAGGGCCGATTCTCCCTTTATGCAATCATGCAGTCCCATGTTCCGAGATTGTTTGCCCATTTACAGTTGGGCATTGGCGGTCCGGCCCAGTATTCTGGATCCTTCATGTAGAGCCAGGCCCATGTGATCATCGAGATGGCGTCCATCGCACCCACTCCCCCATCAACACCCCGGGGAAGTCTTGGAAGAAGAGTGCTTGGCCTCGAACCGGCTGTAAGTGGAGTTGTGGGTTTATTTGCGATGTTATTCCGATTTATCATTTTCGGAATTTCCGTTTCGGGGGTAATTCCCCCCTTGATGGAATTTTTTCCTTCTCCTCCGAATATCCTCTCATATCCCGGGGAGCGGAACACGATTGTCACGCCATATTTTTTGGCGACGCCCGGTAGGGTGGCCATGCAGCCTGTATCGCCTTGGCATGGTGTTCTCTTGGGGTCGTCTACCGCGATAATAATCGTGTTGCCTTTTTCTAGCAGTCCACGAAGGTTGAAGTCGCGAATGACTCTCGGTTCGATGTGGCTATCGTAGCTGCGTTCTTCCCGTGTGGGCATCTTTTCGTTTAGGCCGGTGTTTGTCAGCCCACTGAAGAACGTATTGTCGTAATGAATCAGATTTCCATTTTTGTCGTAAGCAGCTGCGGAGCCTCGGATTCCCGTCTCGTTTAGCGCCTTTTTCCCGTGTGGTTTCGTCCGCAGGTAGCGCTCGCGGAAGGTGGGTGCCGGCGGCGTCCTTGGAGAACCATCAGGTACTCGGATCGACGGAGAGTGTCCGTCAAGCTCAATGAGATTAATAGGGTTACCGCCAGCGAACGCATAGCGGTTGGCAGTCCATGGATCCAGCGCGAGTGCTAGATCGCCGAGGGCCCCGTTGTAAGTGTCTCGGTTGAGGAAGCGGTTGAGGCCCGGGTTGTAGTCGCGGAACCCCATGTCATACATGCCGGTGGAGTTGTCCCAGCGCTTGGCATTGAAGCGGTAGGGGTTGTACTCCTCCTTGGCGGTCGGGTCGACCGGGTCGGGCTTGTCGACGCCGGTGAACAGTTTGTCGTCGTTGCCGCCGTAGGCGGTGTAACCGTAGGTGGCGCGGGTGTCACCGGCCTCGCCGGTGATCTGTTCGACGTCGGTGTGGGCGTTGTAGCCGTAGTAGGACGACTCCTCCCCACCGGTGGCGTTGACCTTGACCTGGGACAGGCGCTCGCCCCACGGCGAGTACTGGAAGGACTTGGTGAGCTTGCCGGCGACCTCTTCGTCCAGGACCTCGCCGGACAGGCCGAGGTAGGAGTAGGTGGTGGTTTTCGCCTGGGCGGAGCCTTCCTTCTCGGTCTTGCTGGTGGTTCGATCCAGCGGGTCGTAGGTGTAGCTGGTGACGGTGGTGGCGCCGTCGCCGCCGAGCTTCTCGTGCCGGACGACGTGGTCGAAGCCGTCGTAGCTGTACTTCTCCTGGACCTTGCCGCCGCCGGTGACGGTGCGCAGCCGGCCGTAGGGGTCGTAGTTGTAGGTGGCCGTGGCTCCGTCGGTAACGGAGGTCATCAGGCGGTTGCGGTCGTAGGTGAAGGTGGTCTTCTTGCCGAGGACTTCTTGTTCGTAGACGTTGCTGTTGGCGTCATGCCAGTACGTCTCGGTTGCCGCGGTTCCGCCGCCGGTCGGGGTTTTGACGGTTTTGGCGATGCGGTCGCGGGGGTCGTAGGTGTAGGTGAAGTCGTGTTCGAGGTAGGCGCCGGGGTTGTCGGCGTTCTGAATCTTGGTGACGTCGCGGGCGCGGTGCAGGTTGCCCTGGTAGCCGATGGTGTGCTCGGCGACCACCGTCCCGTTCGACTTCTTCTCGATCGAGTGCCGCAGCAGGCCGTCGAGGAAGTAGTCGTAGGTGACGGTGTTGTTGTTGGCCTTGGTCTCCGTCAGGCGTTCGGCCTTGCGGGTGTAGCTGTAGCCGGTGACCTTCGGCGCGGGGTCGGTGGCCGACTTCTTGTTGACGACCTGGTCGACCAGGTCCCGCACGTCATACCGGTAGGTCGCGAGGGTCTTGTCGTGGGTGCGCTCGGTGACGGCGCTGTTTTCGTTGTAGGTGTAGGTGGTGGTGTTCTTCAGGACGCCGTTCAGCTTCTCCTTGATCGATTCGATCTGGTTGAGGCCGGTGTAGGCGATGTCCCAGACGTCGATCTTGGCGGTTGGCGAGTGGTCGTCGATCTTGGTGAGGTTGGCGTTGGCGTCGTAGGTGTAGGCGAAGTCCTTCTTCTCCGCGTCGGTGTCGCCGCTGTTGTCGCGGACCAGTTTGACCGCGTCGGCGACGACGCTGCCGTTGGCCTCGTCGGTCAGGGTGATGGCGTGGGCGTTGCCGGCGGTGAAGGCGAAGCTGCCGAGGTCGACCCAGTCGCCGGTGTTCTTGGTCTGTTCGACGGTGACGACCTGCTGGCCGCCGTCGTGCTTGACGGTGTACTTGGCGTTGGTCGCGGTGCCGCCGGCCGGGTATTTGACCTGCACCTTGTAGCTGCCGGGGGCCGGGGTGGTCAGCCCCCAGGTGAAGGAGGACTGGCCGGTTCCGGCGGGGGCGGTGGCGTAGTCGTAGCCGACGAACCCGGACGTCGCCGACGTGGTGAGGGTGGGGCCGACGATGTTCGATGAGGAGGCGCCGCTGGTGCCGCCGAGGGTCCAGGAGCCGACCGCGGTGACCTGGCCGGTGTCGGAGTTGTCGCCCAGGACCACGTCCAGGCCGAGGGGGACGCCGTCGTCGGAGTGGGTCTTGAGCTTGCCGTCGGGGTAGTAGTCCCAGTCCAGGGCGCGCTGGCTGGAGCCGCCCGCCGAGGTGACGGTGCGGTTGGTCTGCAGGCCCAGGCTGTTGTAGTCGTAGGTGGTCTTGATGTCCCACGGGTCGGTGGTGGTCTTGGACCAGCCGTTGTCCCAGTAGGTCATCGTGGACACGTTGCGGATGCTCTGCCCGTGCGAGGGCGGAGCGGAGATCTCCTTCAACCGCGAGACCTGGTCGTAGACGTACTTCACCGAGTCGGGGGTGTTGTACTTCGGGTCGTCCCGATCGAACGGGTAGACCTCCTCGACGGGCCGGTTCAGCTTGTCGTACTTGGTCTCGGCGATGAAGTCGGTCGGGTCGTCGGTGGTCTCCACACCGCGCGGGGTGACGACCTTCGTCTGGTTACCGACCTGGTCGTACTCGAACTGAGCGACCGTGTACTTGATGACCCCGTCGGTCTCCGAGTGCGGGACCTTTGTTTCGATGACCTCGCCGCGCTTGTCCAGAGTGATAAAGCTCTTGTTGCCCCCTTGATCTGTTACCCCTTCGACCAGGCCGTCCAGGTCGTAATCAGTGACCGTCTGGAAGCCCGCGGCGTCCTTGACGTGGGTGACCTGGTGGTTGCGGTCGTAGGTGTAGATCGCCGTATAGTCCGCGCCGTCGGCGGTGGTGTTCTTGCGCGGGTCGACGACCTTGATCGTGTTGCCGACGCTGTCGTACTCGTAGGTGACCTTGTGCTTGTATGGCTCGGCGTTGATCACGTCGGTCAGCTGGTAGATCTTGTCGTACACGTACGTGGTGGTGAAGTCACCGGCAACCTCGGGGGTGAGGTTGCCCTTCGGCTCGGTCTGCGTCTCGAGGTTGCCGGCCGCGTCATAGGTGAAGCTGGCCTTGCGCTCCTCGCCGCCCTGGCTGTCCTTCGGCAGGAACGATTCGGTGAGCTGGTCGGCCTCGTCGTAGGTCGCGGTGGAGACGGCCCCGTTGGGGGCGGTCATCTTGGTGATGTTGTCGTTGGCGTCGTAGACCGGTGCCGGAGTGACGATGAGAACCGGCGGGGAGGCGTCCTGGTCCTTGGGGACCGTGTTCTCCAGCGGCCGTTTGAAGATGTCGTAGGTCTGGGTGGTCTTCTTACCGAGCGCGTCGGTCACCGACAGCACGTTGCCGCGCACGTCATAAGAGGTGGTGGTGACGTTGGTGTAGGCGTCGGTGATCTTCTCGGGGTAGCCGGTCGGGTGGTAGTCGCTGTAGACGGTCGGGTTGTCGTTGGCGTCGATGGCCTTGGTCAGCTGCCCGACCGGGTCGTATTCATAGGTGGTGGTGTAGTCGCCGTCCACGGTGGTGGAGGCGACGCCGAGCGGGTCGGTGACCGTCTTCAGGTTGCCCTTGTCGTCGTAGCCGAAGGCCCACTTGCGCCCTTCCGGCGACGTCTTCCCCACCAGGTCGGCGACGTAGCCGTTGAGGAAGCTCTGGTAGGCCAGCACCGTGGGAGTGGTGCCGTTGGCGTTGGCCTCCGCGTCCTTCAACTCCAGCGGGTAGCCGGTGTTCTGGTCGAAGATCCAGGTGGCGTATGCGCCGTTGGCCTCGGTCAGCCTCTCCACGTTGTGGTCGGCGTCCCATTGCAGGACGGTCTTCTCGTTCTTGGCGTTGGTGATTTCCTTGGGCCTGCCGTAGGCGTCCAGGAGGTACTGGGTGGCGTTGTTCCGCGGGTCGGTGACCGTGGTGTGGATCATGCCCTCTTGTGGCCCGTCCAGGTCGACGTAGTCGAACTTCGTCACCCCGTTGAGCCGGTCGGTGAGGGTTTCGACCTTCCACAGGTCCTTCGGGTCGACCTGCGCCTCGTAGTACTTCAAGGCGGTGGTGTTACCGCGCGGGTCCTTGACCGCGACCAGTTTGACGTTCTTGTTCCCTTGCAGCGCGTCGTAGCCGAACCGGAACGTCTTCGCCTGATCATCACCGGCGCCGTCGACCATCTTGGCCATCAGGCCCTTGTCGGTGTAGGTGAAACTCACCTTCCGTCCGGCGATGTCGGTGATCGACTCGACGTTGTCGATGATGTGCGGGTTGGTCAGCTTCGTGTCGTTGACCTCGGCGCCCGCGTCGTTGATGTAGGTGTAGTCCTGACCCTTCTTGTAATAGGTCAGGCGCAGCGTCTCCCGGCCGGCGGCGTCCGTGATGAACTGCAGGAACTTGGTCGGCTTGTTGTTGGACCGGCGCCGCTCGTAGGCGAACGACATGGTGTTGCCGTTCTTGTCCACGATCGCCGACTGGAAGCCCTCCTCGTCGAAGAAGAACTGGGTGCGGTCCGGCTTGGTGAACACCCAGCGCCGCTGCTCGCCCATCTCCTGCTGGTCCGGCGGGAACAACCCGGGGTCGACCCGCTGCAGGTACAGGTGCACGCCGCGCGGGTGCTTGTAGTCGCAGGTGTCGTAATCGCACATGCGCACGTCCTGGCCGTGGGTATCCAGTGTCCATACGTGCGTGGTGCCGTCGCCGTCGGTCAGCCGCACCTGCTCCGGCCAGGACTGTCCCGGCGGATGCAGTTGCAGTTGGGAGCCGAGCCTTTGCAGAGTGGAGGTCTGCAGGCTCCAGCCGTAGCCGAGGGAGGCCGCGGTGGTGTCCAGGCTGTTGTAGGTCATCCGGGCGAACGTTTGCACGCCCCGGGAGGGGTTGGTGAAGGCGTTGTAGTTCCACACCAGGTTGCCGGCGTACGGGTTGACCAGTGCGGTGGATCCGGCGCCGGTGTTCTTGCCGGTGTAGGCGTAGAACTTCTCCGACCCCAGCAGATCGCTGGTGGGGGAGTCGAGGCGGATCTGCTGCGGCAGCTGCGGCAGGTGGTGGGTGGCCGACTTCCAGTTGTTGGTGGAGGTGTCCTGCACGTCCCACACCAGTTGCTGGCCTTCGGCCTTGTTCGTGCCCAGACCGGTGAGGGTCGGTGCCTTGACATCGGCGGCGACCAGCAGCGACTGGCCGGGGGCCAGATCGGCGGGCAGCATGGTCTTCAGTTGGTTGTCCGGCGTGGACAGATCCGTCCCGTCCGGCGACTTCCAGTGGTAGGAGACCGCGGTCGTGGCGGCGGGCCAGTTCTCGTTGGTGGTGTTGGTGACGACGACCTCGATCTTGCTGGTCTCCTCGCTGGCCAGCCGCTCGGGTGTGCCGGGCACGTAGAAGGCGGCCGAGGTGGTGGTGTCCACATAGGTCACCCGCAGCCGCGGCTGCAGCGCGCCCTCGTCGGCCTCGGAGGCCAGGAAGGAGGCCGACTGCTTGGCCGCACCCGCCTCGTCACCGACCTTGACCAGCAGCCCGTGGTTGGCGGCCGGGGTCGCGGTCCAGGACTTGGCCACGTCGGTGACGATCCACTTGCGCCAGCCCGGGGCGGCGGTGAGTCCGGTGAGCGTGGCGGCCGGGGTGGCGTCGAAGTCGCCGCCCGCGCTGGTCCACGGGCTGGTCCAGGTGGCTGCCTCGTCGAAGTCCTTGGTCAGTTTGTGCGCGGTGAAGCCGGCGCCTGATCCGGTGCTGGTGGTTCCCCACAGCGACAGCGCCGCCTCGGTGATCTGCGCGTCGGCCGGGATCTGGCCGGCGTAGTCGTCGAACTTGATGACCGCGCGGGTGTTGCCGAGGGTGGTGGCGGTGTTGCCGACCCGCAGCCACTTCTGCCCGCTGACCTGGTCGTGCCCGGCGGCGGGCTCGCCGGAGGACAGCGTGGTGTCGGCGCTGCCGTACAGCACCTTGGTGATCAAGCCCGGCTTGGGCAGGATCACGGTCAGGTCCGTGGAGCGGATCACCTCCCCGTTCTTCAGCACCGCCTCCACCCAGTAGGTGGCCTGGTGGGTGTAGGTCGGGTCGGCCACCAGGTATGGCATGCCGCCGCTGCTGGTGTCGGTGAAGGAGGTGACCTCCGGATCCAGCGTCGTCACCAGCGAGTTGTCCACCGGGCCGCCAGAGCCGGCCTGGCAGGCCGACGGGCAGGTACGCCGCAGCCGGTAGGAGACCAGATCGTCGGAGGCATCCTCAGGGGTCGGGTCGCTGTAGGCCGTCCACGACAGGCTGGCCCCGACCGGGGAGGCCTGGCTCGGCTGGTTCAGCCGGACACCTGGCTTACCGTAGGTGACCAGCAGCTTGGGGAAGTTCACCGTCTCCGACAGCATCGCGTCCCCGCCGTAGGCGTTCTCCGATGCGGCCTCATACACCGGCCCGCCGACCTTGCCGGTCGAGCCCTCATCGGTGGCCTTCAGCAGAAGGCCGTGCGTGTAGAGCGACTGCGACAGCCAGCGCCGCACCACGTTGGTGACCGGGAAGGAGTGCCAGCGCGACAACTCGTTCGGCTGCCGCGTCACCGTCGAGGCCGGCGTAGCCACGAAGGAGGGCTGGGTGTTCCACGTCACGCCGGGCGAGAACCAGCTGGAGGTGACCTCGTGCGCGCCGATGGTCACCGCGCCTGATTCGCCCAGCGCCTGGTCGAAGTAGACCTCCAGCCGGGCGTCGTCGACGACCACGTTCTCATCCGGCAGCTCGTCGACCACCTGGATGTTGACCAGCGACCGGTTGATCGCGCCCGTGCTGGTCTTGCCGACCGGCAGCTGCCAGGCCCCGTCGTAGTTGGTGGTCTTGGCCGCGGAGTTGACGTAGGCGTCCTGGGAGAAAGCCCAAAGGGGCTGCAGCACGATGGTCGGGTCGATCACGGCGGGCCAGGTCCGCTCTGGGGCGGCCAGCCAGGCCGCGTCGGGGGCCAGGGTGATGGTAGCCTCGCTGCCCTGCTGAGCCAGTGTCTGGGTGACCGCCTCGGAGTGCCGCTTGCCGTACGGCGAGGCCGGATCCGCCGCCGCGTCGATCATGAACGGCTTCGGGATGGTAAACACCCGGGTGCCGTCCTCGGCGTCGAAGGCAATCGACCCGTCCGGATTCTGCGACGCCTGCACACCGCCGGTCTTGACGGTGAAGGCAAACGTCGTCCCAGGCGCGGGCGCGCGGTGCAGGACGACGTACTCCTTGACGCCCTCGGCGGTGAGCTTGAACACCAGGTCGGCGCCGTCCCACATACCCGGGTAGGTGATCGTGGACTCGGTCACCGCCGGTGTCACCTGGCGGGACTCGCCGGCCACACCCAGCGTCACATGCCGATCACCCAGCTTGATCTTCGCGAGCTTGTCGCTACGGTCACCGAACCGGGAGGAGAAGCCGGTCTTGTCATTGCCGTGAACGAAGCCGTCCTCGGAGACGCCCTCGAGGCGGGTGTCAATGTCCTGCCAGTCGCCGTTGGCGTCCTGGTAGTGGACCGGATGGCTGGAGATCTCCGCCTGGTGGCGGCCGTCTTCCAGCTCGTAGACGGTGCCGAACCGGGAGCGTTTACCGGGCACCTCCTTGACCCGCTTGCCGGGCGGTTTTGCCGCGGGGGATGCGGTGGCTTGACGGCCGGGCAGGGTGATCTGCTGCCCGCTGGGGCGCATCTCGCCCTTCGGTTCCTCGGCGAACAGCCCGGCGATGCCATTGCTGACCCAGGAGGCGACCTGGGACACGAATCCTGCCTCGTGGGGGAAGGCAGGAGTCTGTGCGTAGGCCGGCAAGGCCGGGGTCGAGGTGACCAGCAGGACCGGGGTCAGGGCGAGCACCATGGCTCGGCGCAGCCGTCGGCCGGTTGACCGGGTGGTGTGAGGGGGTGGAGCGGATGGGCGGGGATGGTGGGTACGGGCAGGGGGTAACAGGCGCACACAAGCTCCGCTCATGGAGAGATAAGTCGGATGCAAAAGCGCCCTGATCAAGCCAGAAAACCGCATATTTGGTCAAGATCTACGCAAAGTGATCATCTTGTAGTCCGAACGCGCGTTCTATCTCTAGTTGAACCCTCACCTACAAGGGCAAACCGGTCAGATGGACAGCCAGCTGGACAAGCTGTCAATTGTGACTGTCTGTAAACACTGCAGATGGGCGCGGTGATCCCGAGATCAAACCGTGATCCATACTCACAGACAACGCTCAGGAATCCTGCTAAGAGCGGAACTTGACGCGGGCGTGGCCGACTGCGTCAGTGGGTAGAACTACTCGTCATCCGAGCCCATGGCCCGAACGCCAGCCATCCTCGGGGCGGATGTGGATCGCGTCCCACCTTCGGTGGGCGTGGAGCGCAACACGAACACGTGATCCAATCGTGACGTGAGGCTCGTACGGTCTGCTGTCCATGCAAGCAAGATCACTTGTCGTCGGCCTGTTACTCGCGGCCGCGGGCCTGTCTGCGATAGGAGGCGGCGCGTACGGCCTGGCCACCGAACTGACCCGCGGCCCCACACCCGAGGAGACCAAGCGGGCCGGCGAGGACGAACTGGCCCTGCGCTGGCGACACTGGAGCGCCGGACGGCTCTTCCCCGACCGGTTCACCACCCACGACACCAAGGCAAGTTTCGCCCACCGGATCGGCATCGCGCCCGAAAGCAGCTGCGAGCAGGCGCTGGACGACAGCGCCACCCAGGTGGCGAGCGCGCACGGCTGCCTGAAGGTGCTGCGGGCCACCTACGCCGACCCCACGGGCACGATCCTTTCCACGCTGGCCATCGTGGTCATGAAAGACACCGCCGCCGCCAAGGCCGCACTCGCCGCGGGCAACTGGCAGACCAGCGGGGTACGGCCAGCGGGCATCCCAGGCACGCTGTCATCCAGCTTCGACGCAGGTCAGGAACAGGAGCGCACGGCGGTCAGCCGCGCCAACTACCTCGTGCTCGGCACCGGCGGCTACGCCGACGGCAGACCGCGCCTGCCTCGCGCGGACCGCGAAGGCTTCCCCGGCCTCACCACCAACGCCGTTGACACCCTGGCCACCGTGCTGTCGAAACACGTACCGGCCTGCGAGGTCAAGGAGGTCGTCACATGCTGACCCGTGCACTCCTGGTGGCGGTGCCGCTGGTGCTGGCGAGTACGCCAGCCGCCCCGGCCCACGCCGACGGCCAACCCATCGTGCGCATGGCCGCGGACTTCGCGGCGGCGCAGCGGATCACCTTGGGCGACGGCGCTCGCGTGGCGATCGTCGGCGACGCCGTCGCCAACGCCCGTGCGCTCAACGGCGCCGTTCGCGGCCGGCTCGACCTGGTGAGATGGCCGCCCGCGAAGATGCTCCACGGCACCGCGCAGGCCACGATGCTGGCCGCCTCAGGGCCACGCCCCAACGCCCCCACGGCCACGCGCGGCCTGGTGCCAGAGGTGGAGTTGCTGTCGGTCCGCGTCGAATCTTTCCCGGGCGACTTCGGCAGCAGCAGGATCGGACGGAGCGAGTGGTTCGAGAGCAACACCGGCGTGCTGTTCCTGTCCAGTGGCATCCGCTGGGCGGCCAATCACGGCGCCGACGTCATCTGGACCACCACCTCGTGGGAGGGCGGAGACAAGCGCCTGGCCGAGGCCGTGGCGTATGCGGCTGGTAAGGGCGCGGTGGTCGTCGCGCCAGCGTGGCCCGCGCCCCGCTCCTGGGGCATCGGTGTCAACGGCGTGTTCGAGCCGCACGGGTTGCCCGGTGTTATCGGCGTGGGCGTCGTCGATCTGAACGGCAGCCGCCTGGAGGAGTACTCCGCCAAGAACCGCAGCGTCCTCGTCTCGGCCCCGGGCCTTCCGCTGCCGACCACGGGGCCGCGCGGCGAGCGTTACTACCTCGACAGCGGGACCGCCGCCTCGGGCTGGGTGGTCGCCGCGGCCGCGATGGTCAAGGCCAAGTACCCCAAGCTCGCCCCTTCGCTGGTCATCCAGGCGCTCGCTGCTTCCGCTCGCCGTCCAGGACAGCAGGGCGAGGGCGAGGACGTCGTCACCGCCGCCTACCGCACCAGCGAGCCGCGCTCCTACGACACCTCGATCGGCTTCGGCCTCGTCAACCCCGCGGGCGCCCTGAAGATGGCCGGCACGTTCGCGGCGATGAAGCCGGGCAAGGACTCCGTCGCGCCCGGCACGCGCTTCGGCGGCGGGATACCCGCCCAGAAGATCGTCGCCGTACGGCACGACAAAGCCGGCCTGACCGGCTTCGCGGCCGCGATCGGCGGGGGCGGGCTCCTACTCTCTTTGGCAACGGTGGCCATCATCCGAGGACGGCGCACTCCCAACGAGGACATCGAGGTTGCCGCGCGGGATCCGGCGCAAAGCCCTCCAGTGCCGTAATGCAGAGACCTCGTCGGACATGGCGCGACAACCCGGGCAGCTCCGCGTGTGGTCCGGCTTGCTGTCGTGCCGGACTGCCGTGCCGGATATAAGTGGCCTGCGCGCTGGGTGTGGGGCCGTACCGGACCACGGTAGATCACCATGCCCAAGAGGCGAAGGAGTCGACGTGGATATAGTCTTGATCTTGGGTGTGCTTGCTGAGCAGGGTGTGACGGCGATCCTCAAGGCTGACGGCGAGCGCATGCGTGAAGGTGTCCGGCCCTGGACCTTCGTCGCGAGTGGCGGTCCCCTCAGCGGGCGACCCCTCCGAATCGACGAGGACTCGGTGGACAGATGCCTGGAACATGCTCTGTCGCGCCTGCGAGCTATGGGTCTATCGGTGCCTGCCTGATTTGGCTGCGAAATCAACACTGCGCCTGCCGACAATGCCATCCGCACAGGTCATCCGGCTTGCCGGCGCCTCTTGGCGCGCGCCCGCTTCGGCTCATGGAAGGGGTCGATCGCGGCAGAATGATCACTCGTGCTCTTTCGCCTGGCGTATCTGGCTGTCACGAACGCTTTCGCCGCGTTGCGGTTGCTGCCCATGGGCGATCGGGACAAGGACGCCGAGATTCTCGCCCTGCGTCACCAGATCACCGTCCTGGAGCGGCAACTCGGCGCCGATACCAGGGTGAGGTTCGCCCCCGAGGACCGAGCCTTTCTCGCCGCTCTGCTGACGTCGTTGCCTCGCGAGGTCCTGCACCGGCTACGACTCCTGATCCGCCCGGATACCGTCCTGCGCTGGCACCGCGACCTCATCAGACAGCGTCACGCTCGTGCCTGCCGGCCCAGGCGGCCTGGACGCCCGCCCACCGTCCGCTCCATCCGTGCCCTCATTGTGCGTCTGGTTCGGGAGAATCCGTCCTGGGGGTATCGGCGGGTGCACGGCGAGCTCACCACTCTCGGCATCAAAGTGGCTCCGTCTACGGTCTGGGAGATCCTCAAGCAGGAGGGTTTTGATCCGGCACCCGAGCGGGCGTCCACCACGTGGGCCGACTTCCTGCGTTCGCAAGCCGACGCTCTTCTGGCTTGCGATTTCATCGAGACCATCACGCTCAATGGGCAGCGTCAGTACATTCTGGCCGTTATCGAGCACACGACTCGGCGCGTGCGCGTGCTCGGCACCACCGCCCACCCGACCGCGGGCTGGGTGCTCCAGGCGATGAGGAATCTTGTTATGGATCTGGAAGATGCGGGCTGCCGGGCGCGCTATCTGATCCGTGACCGGGATGGGAAGTTCCCGGCCCTCATGGACGAGATCCTCGCTGAGGCCAGCATCCAGACCGTGCTCACCGGTGTACGGATGCCCCGGATGAATTCGATCATGGAGCGGTGGGTGCAGTCGTGCCGCCGCGAGCTTCTCGACCGCTGCTTACTGTGGAACGAACGTCACCTCCATGACGCCTTGCGCGAGTACGAACGGTTCTACAACGAGCACCGAGCCCATCAGGCTCTTGCTCAGGCAGCTCCACTGCGCGCCGTCCCGGATCCGATCACCGATCTAAGGCGCATCGTCGACCTGAACGTACGCCGACGAGATCTACTCGGAGGAGTCCTCCACGAGTATTCGCATGCCGCGTGAGCAGCATGGATGAGGTTTTCGGCAGGCGCACAGTTGGTGCAGCTGGCGGGGCAGATCCACGAGAGCAGGCCCAAGACCGATGCCTCGATGCGCACCATCGCGCTGGACGCCGAGACGGTCGCGGCTTTGCGTGAGCACAAGCGGCGCCAGCAGGAGGAGCGGCTCGCGGTGGGGGAGGCGTGGAAGGAGACCGGTTTCGTGTTCACCCAACCGGATGGGGATCGGCTGCACCCGCAGCACGTGTCCGACCAGTTTCTGTGGCTGGCCTATCTGGCGGGGTTGCCGCCGATCCGGCTGCATGATCTATGACATGGTGCGGCGTCGTTGATGCTGGCCGCTGGTGTGGAGATCAAGGTGGTGCAAGAGACGCTGGGGCACACCTCCAGTGCTTTTACTGCTGACACCTACACGTCGGTCTTCCCTCAGGTGGCGATGGCGGCGGCGGAGAAGACCGCGGCCCTGTTGCTGGGGGACGACGAGGGCCGAGGCGTTCTGCGGCAGCTCCGCGCGTAGCACAGAGGGTGCGGCTGGCCCGGGGGAGATGACGGCTTTGTTCCGCTGGAATCGCGGCGGAACGGGGCCGTTCGTCATGTCGTGGAAGCGATGGACGGCATGATGATCATGGTGTGTACGGGGTTGGTACGGGCGAGCACGGTAGGAGCACGGATGGCCCAGAACTATGTTCTGTGCGACTGTCACGGCGCGTGTTTCCGCAGGTCAGCGCCATGATCGAAGCGCGCCCTGCAGGATTCGAACCTGCGACCGTCGGATTAGAAGTCCGGTGCCCTGCCGTGTCGAGGATTGCCGAGCATGATCGAGCAGCGCTATTCACGCTGCTCAAGCGTGTTAACCGTTGCCGAGTGTTGTCGAGAAGTGCCGAGGATTGCCGAGCATGATGGTCCGGCAATGGTCTGCCGGACCGCTCGGGCCTACTCGCTCTTCGGCCACCGCTCCTGCGGGCTCACGAAGCTCCCACGCGCTTGGATCGTGAAGATCCAGCCCTCCTCGCGCAAAACGGCGACGGCCTGGCGCACCGTCTCTCGGGCCACCCCGTGGATCTGAACCATCCTCGTCTCGGACGGAATCGGCGTCATCGGCTCCAGCGCGCCCTGGCGTATCTGCCGAATGACGATGTCCACGATCTGCCGATACTTCGGCGTCGGGTTGAATGGGTCCACCACGTCCATGATCATCAACGTAGTGGTCATGGTAGACGCCCTCGCCGTGGGCTACGTTGACCACGAGGTAGACGTGGCAGACGAGGTAGACGTATGCTCCTGATTTCCGGCCGCCGTCGAGCCCCACCGCTCGGCGGCGGCCGGGCTGCTGGAACTCCAACGGAATGCCGCTCGTAGCCATCCGAGCAGGTCCGCCAGACATCACACTCATGGCAAGGCCCATCACCTGGAGTCAGCATGCGACGAAGACCGGCCCGCCGACACCGCCGCCGAACCCTCGGCATCGCCTTAGTCGCCGGCGCCGCGGTCCTCGCCCTCTATGGCTGCACGAACTCACCGCCCCGCGCTTCCCTTCCGCCTGCCCAGGCGCAGGGAGCCGACGAGTCCGCGGCCGCGGTGGTCCCCAGCCGAGACCGGGCATGCTCGGGCCACGCCGTCCGCGCATTCCTCGGCGGCCTCGACACGCACATGCAGTACGGCAGCGCGGACCTGACCGACGAGGCGATCACCTGGTGGTCAGGCCTGGCCGGCTACAGCGCACCGCCGCCGGTGAACAAGCGCATCACCGCGGCGACCGCCGCCCTTGATGTGCTCATCGACGCGTCGACGAGCTCGGCGCGTTCGCGGGCGCTGCCTTCCGTTGTCCGGGCCGCGAAGAGCCTGGCCCGGGAGTGCGGCCTTGAAGCCGACTACGACTTCTACCAGCCGACGAAGAAGCGCGACCGCAAGACGGCCAAGACCCCCGACCAGCAGAACGACCGGCGCGAGAACGACGACTCCAACTGGCCCCGCCGCGGCAAGAAGTACCGCTGGTTCTGAGGCTCAGGCTCCGCCCTCGGCGGGCCTGCCCATCTTGCCGCTGTAGATGAAGCGGAAGCGGTCCGAGGGGACGACGATGTCAGCCGTCTCGACCGCCAGCTCGCCGCTGTAGTACGTCCGCTGGGCCGTGATCATGATGCTGCCCGCCGCGTGATCGAGGCGCTGGCACTCCTCGCTCGTACCGAGCCGCGAGCCGACTTCCTCCACCCAGTCGTCGATGGGGTAGCCGATCGACAGCATCCGCTCGGCAACCCCGCGGCCGGCGAGCATGCCGTCCTCGGGGAGCACGACGGGTGTGCCCTTGGTGAGGGCGAGCGGCTCCCAGCTCGTCGACAGCATCACGGGCTCGTCATCGGCTCTGAACAGGTAGTCCGTGCGCACCACGTCCTCGAGGTCGCCCGGCTCGCTTAGGCCCAGGCGCTCGCGTATCTCGGGTGGGGCGATGGTGGTTCGCGACTCGTAGGACCAGGCGGCGTCGTGCCCCTGCCGCTCCATATCTGCCTTGAACGGGGAGCCGTACGGCGTGGCGCGATACCAGGCCCTGATCAGGGGCTGCAGCTGCGGCCGGCCTCTGACGAACGTGCCAGACCCGGCGCGGGAGATGACGAGGCCCTCGCTCTGCAGGGCGCGAATCACTCCGTGTGCCGTGTTGGTGGCCACGCCGTATCTCCGCACGAGTTCGGGGATCGACGGGAGCCGGTCGCCGACGGCCAGCTCGCCGGAGGCGATCAGTGCGCGCAGGTCATCGGCTATGCGCTGGGAGGCTGGCCGCTCGTCATTTTCCACATGAGTAGCTTGACATCCTTTCTAGGAAGGTTGCAAGCTAGTGAAGAAGCATCCATCCTTCCTAGAAAGCTGGCGGTCAGGATGTACCGACAGTCGCTCCCCCCGACCACCGAGAGCCCGGCAGCAGCGGCCCTCTGGGCGCGCGAGATCGCGCTCCACGAGCGGCCCGAGCTCGCCGACAACGCCGAGAAGGCCATGCGCGAACTCGTCTCTCAGGCCGTACGGCGCACCGGCGCCGACCAGCTCATGCATGCCGAGATCATGATCACCCCTCGCGGCATGTCCCTGACCGTGAAGGACCCCGGCCGACCCGACCACACCGGAGGCCCCGAGTGGGCCGAGATGTCCACCCTCACCAGCACGCTCCTCACGAGAAGCGGCCCCGACGGGCACGAAGCTTGCGTTGAGCTGCACCCCTCGCTCGCGGAGACGGCATGACCGCTGCCCACGCCGAGGACTCGCCAGCGCGCGAACCTGACCCGCACTGGCGCCGGTGGCTGCTGTGGGGGATCCCCGGATACGGCGTCTGCATCGAGCCCGACTTTGCGCAGTTTCGGTCCACGATCGCTCTGGCCGAGGCCGAGAAGGGCCTCGCCTTCGAGCGGCGCGTGGCCGAGCTGGGCGAGCGAGGCCTGGCGCTGCTGGCCAAGAAGGTCGAGCAGCAGCCGAGCGACTGAGCTCCCGGCCTGCCGCCTGCGAACGGCTGCAGGCCGGGGCGCCAAACCCCGCACCCCCCATCGGGGGTGAGGTGCGGGGCCAACATAAGCCCGGCACAACCCAGTGGCCGGGCCACACATGGGCCTCTGGCTGTATGGAAGCGGCTGGAGGCCCAGCGTGCCTCAGACGTCCGGTAGCTCAACGCCGGACACGGTCCCGCCCGTCCGGGTCGGGCGGGCCCCCAGAGCCCGGCGCGACGTCTTCCCTGCGCGGTCCCACACCAACCGCCCCACGCGTCGCGCCGGACGGCCTCCCGCCAAGTGACCGGCGGGAGGCCACCCAAGCCCGCACAAAGCGGCCCTCGACCAGCGACTCCACCGCCAGCCGAGGGCCCGAACACCCCGCCAACCGATCACAGCGGAGACGGAGCAGTGAAAGAAGTACAGGACGGCGCCATGTCCGCGCCAGAGAACGCGAGTTCGATGCTGCGCGAGCCCACCGACGAAGAGCTCGTCGCGGGCATGACGCCCGCAGAGGTCCTCGCCGGCCCCGGCATCACGCAGCTGCGCCGAGAGTGGCGTCTGGCTCACGGCCGCGACCCCGACACCGGTCTGCTGCTGGTCGACGAGGAGGACGCGGCCGCCGCACCGGATCACCCCGCCGAGGCCGATCCGGGGCCCGCCGGGCAGCCTCCCGCCAAGACGCCGAATGAGCCGAAGCAGCGCCGCATCAACGAGTGGTGGGATCGGCACCAGGCCGCGCGCGCCAAGCGTCGCATGCCCCACCCGGTCGCTCCGGATCGGTCTGGTTGGGCGATCCTGGGTGTGATCGCTCTGGCCATCCTCGTCCTCTTGATCGTGGCCGTCGGCCTCAGTGTCAGCCTCGGCCCGCTGCGTGACACCGCGCTCGTCGTCCACATTGACCCGACCGCCGCGAACCTGTGGTGGATCGGCGTGGACGGACTGGTCGTGGTGGCCATCATCGCCGCCGTCGTCCTCCGTCACGATCCCTGGGCACGCTTCTACGCGCTCGGGGTGGTGGCGTTCTTCACTGGCGCCTCGGGTCTCCTGCAGTACCTTCACGGCCTCGGCTTGACGGCTCCTGATCGCCTCTCGGGGGGTGATCCGCAGTTGCCGAAGGCCGTCGTGGCGTTGGTCGCGGCGCTCGTTATCGGAACGATCTTCTGTGCCACCCACCTCCTGGTGTACGTGCTGCGTCACCTCTTCCCGCGCGCCCTTGCTGACCAGGCACGATCCTCGGCGGATGGCTCCATCGAGGCACCCGCCGAGGCGCTGAAGAAGATCAACAGAGATTCGGACTCGGGGGACGGGCCGCCCGAAGACGGGCGATCCGAGACGACCGAACAGCCGCTGCTCGACCCCGAGACCGACCGGGAAATCCGTAAGTGGTTCGCCGCCTGCGCCATCCATCTGATCATCGAAGCGGGCGGCAAGCCAAGCCGCGCCAAGATCGCCGGATCATTCGGAATCGCCGATCGGCAAGCGGGCTACGTGATCTCCGACGTGATCGCCGATCGTGAGGAAGCCGCCGAGCACGAGCGCGAGCAGGCCGCGCTGAGGGAGCGCCTCAAGCAGATGCCCGAGGACGCGCTCCTGACCGACGGGGCGCTCGCGCGGATCAACGGATCAGGCTCCACAGGCCGATCCGAGAAGGGTCACGGTGCGCCATGAACTGGCTCATGGGCACCTGGCTCGCCCTGTTCGGAGCCATCGCCGCGCTCGTCTGGGCCAAGGTCACCAAGTGGTACGAGCTCCTTCTACTCGGGAGCTTCGGCCTCATGACCGGCGCCCTCGCCGCCGGCGCCCGCTCGTGGAAAGGCGTCAGCTTCAGCACCCTGTGGGAGGCGTTCTTCTCATGAGTCTCTCGAACTTCACCCCGTTCCTCATGCGCTGGTGGGCCTTCCGACCCACGTGGATCGGCGTCCTCGCCCTCTTCGCCGGCATCCTCTTCCTCGGCATCTTCACCGACATGCCCGCGCCAGCCTGCTGCGCCATCATCTGTGGCGCCTACCTGCTCGGTTCCGCCCTCCTGGCTGCCGTCGAGGCCTACGCGGACGCGTGCGGCATCCCCGACGATCAGGCGCCCGACGACGAACCGCAGCTCTCCGACGAGCCCGAAGCTGCGGCTACACCCGCCATCCATGTGGACGACTCGGAGCCGCCCACCCGGGCCCCTGCCTACGCCCTCGACGACGAGCTGGAGCCCGGCCGGTACGTGCGGCTCACACCCCGAGACGACGGTGAGGTCGAGACATGACCGGTCTTGAGCTGGTCATAGTCGCTGTTGCCGGGGCGGGCCTCGTAGTCGTGACGAAGAAGGCCAGCGGGCCGAGCCCACGCAAGAGCCGCCGGGTCCGGGGATCTAAGCGGGCCTGGCTGGTCGGGATGTACAACAGCACCGGCGCTACCCCCCTTAAATCGACCGATGTGCGAGGGGCAAGCGCCGAGCTCGCTGGACGGGGCACCGGGCGCGCGCTGCGGGCCATCCGCCGTGGCAGCCAGGCTGCGAACGAGCGTATGGCCGCTCGCCATGAAGTCCGGCGTGACAGGTGGGTGGTCCGGTGGGCTGAGCGGCAGGCCATGCGCCCCACTGAGAACGTGATCGACCGGTGGCGAGCCACCAAAGGCCAGGTCGACGAGCGCCGCCTGATGCGGCGGGGCGTGGCCCGTGCTCGCCTCGTATTCGGCCTGCCCACCCAGCCGTCCGCACCGGCCCCAGCATCTTCGCCCGCCTCGAACCCCCGTCCCGAGCAGGTCGCCCCGGCACCCCCCGCCGCCGCTGCTCAGCCCGCCCGTTCACCTCGCGCAACTCCATCTGGAGGCACCACCATGACTGCACCCACCGAGATCAGTCAGCAGGCCGCCCCCGGCGCCGCCGCGCCTGAGGACTGGCGCGTGCTCGCCGACCGCGTCGCAAACTTCACGCCCGAGGACGACACCGCCCTCGTCGCGTTCATGCGGGGCGAGACCGCCGGCGTCGTGGCCTACGCCGACGCGCTGGAGCAGGCGCGCGAGAACTGCGTCAACGACGTCGGGTTGGACCCGTCCGCCGTTCAGGGCCTGACGACCAGTTCGGAGCACGTCTCGGAGGTGTCCGAGCGGCTGGCCGAGGCGCTGAAGGAGTTCCTGACCGTGTACAGCGAGGTGCTGGAGCTGCGCTCCAACGGCGTCACCCTGCCCTTCGACGGCCGCTGGTTCACCGGCGAGAGCGCCTGACGGATCAGCACGCACGCACAGAAAGGCCCGTCGTGGATCTCGACACCGAACCGACCATTACACCTGAGGCCGAGCAGCGGCGGCGTGGGCTGCTCGGCCGCGCGGTCGGCTGGGTACAGCGTGACCACCTGCGCCGCGGACCCGTCCCCGTCATGGCCGGCGCCTACGCCCTGGCCGCCGTCGCCCACCACTTCCAGGCGCCCGCGCTCTGGGGCCTGCCGCTGACCGTGGTGGCCACGATCGGCATGGGCGCCCGCGAGATGAGCCTGCCCGGCCGGCGCCGCCCAGGACGAGCCGCGTTCGCCACCGCGGTGAGCGGGCTGTGGCTGACGGGCGCGACCGCATGGGGTGTCACCGCGGGAGTCGAGGGCGTACCGGGCCTGATGAGCATGCTCGGCGCGGCCACGGCCGGATTGACCTACTGGGCGTACCGCAGGGATCCGGAGATCGCGGCGGCGATTGCGTGGGAGAACGCCTGCGTGGACTGGCACCGCCGCGCCCCGCTGTACGGCCTGGCCGGATCGCACCTGGTCGCCTGGCGCGAGACCCGGCTCGGCGAGCAGTTCGAGCTCAACACGGTCGGCACCGGCCGCCGCGCCTCGGCGCTGGCCTCCCGCGACCTTGAGGAGCGCATCGCCGAGCACGAGATGCTGAAGACCTCGCGGGTCAAGGTGCGCGTCGGCGGCATCGCAGGGCGGCTGCTGGTCAACATCCGCTACAAGGACCCTTGGGCGCACCCGCTCCCGCACCCGCTGCTCGACCTCACCCCCGAGATCGTGTTTCCACAGGTCGCGGACGTGCGCGAGCCCTGCATCATCGGCATGGACCCCGAGACCGGCCGCCCGCTTCAGATCGTCCTGTGGGACGAGGACGGCGCCAAGCGCATCGTCATCGTGGCACTGCCCGGCTCGGGCAAGACCGTCATCCTCAACTGCGTCTACGAGCGCACCACCGCGGCCGACAACGCGTTCCCGATCGGCCTCAACGTCTCCAAGGCCAAGGAACTGCGTCGGTGGCGGCGTGCCCTTGGAGCGTCGGCGTGCGGCCCCAACGAACGGATCAAGGCCCTGCGTCTCCTCCAGTTCGCCCGCCACGTCATCGACTACCGCGGCTCCCTTGACGACGCCGAGGAAGCCACCGTCGAGCCAACCCGCGAGGTGCCGCTCGTGCCGATCATCCTCGACGAGATGGACGAGCTGCTCGCCAAGGGCGACCCCATCGGGCAGGCCACCCGCACCGAGTTCGCCTATGTCATGAGCAAGGGCCGCTCGGAGGGCGTGCCCGTCATCATGGCCGGCACCCGCGGCACCGCCGCCTACACCGGCGGCGGCAACTCCCGCACCATGGTCGACCAAGTCGTGCTCGGCAGGGTCAACCGCAAGTCCGAGATGCAGCACGCCGCCGGCGAGTACGGGCTCAGCCTGCCGAACATGGCCGACTACGGAGAAGGCCACGCCGGAGTCGTCCTGATCGCCGACATCGGCGGCCAATGGTCGACCGGCCGCGGCTGGAAGCTCGACAAGCTGTCCGACATCGACCAGCTGGCCGCGCGGCGCAGACCGGCCGAGCTGGAGCCCGGCCTGATGGCCTACATCGTCGAGCAGATGGGGGCCGACGTCGTGGCCGAGCTGCTGTCCATCGAGCCGCCCACCTCCCTGCTGGCCAAGAACCCGAAGCCCGCCAAGCGCAGCGCGGCGCCGACACCCCTGGAGAGCAGCATGCCCGAAGACGTCGCCGCCGGCCGGGCCGCCGAGGCCCGCGACCGCGCCCGTGCGACCCTCGCCCAGACCGGCAGCCTCGACACCAGCCTGACGGCAGGTGAGCGGCGCGCGGTCGCCATCGAGCGGCGCCGCCAGGCCGCCGAGCAGACCGTCATCGCGCCCGAGCTGCGCAGGGTCATCCTGCGCATGGTCGCCCGGCCCGAGGGGGCCTCGACCCGCGACATTGAGCGGGCGATGGAGACCGAGCTCGGGCACGAGCGCGGCCTGTCGAAGAGCGGCGCGTGGCGGTGCCTGGACCGGCTGCGGTTCGAGGGGATCGTCGAGCTGCGCGGCAAGGGCCGGGGCGCGAGCTGGCACCTGATCGCGCCCGCGCCGCCCGCCTCGCTGCCATCGGACACGGTCTCCGCGCTGACTACGGAGGAGCTGATCGAGCAGGCCGAGGAGCAGGCGGAAGACGACGCGATCGACACCGCCGACGAACACGAAGAGTGACCGTAATTGTCCCAGCAGCCCCTCTCGGGAAATGTCCCACAGCCCCTCCCCCGGGGGCCATATACGGGGATCGGCTGGGACATTGACACGTTTCTACCCGTCGCCGACCACCATCACAATCCGTCACCGATTGGAGGTGCGCACACGTGAGCTGGTGGACTGCCCAAGCCGAGGTACTGGCGGACACGACCGACCTCGGCGCCGACGCCGCGATGATGTGTGGCCGAGGACGAGCGACCGGCCTGGACCCGGTCAGCATCCGGTCCCTGATCGGCGCCACCCTCGCGCTCGGCGTCTGCCCCCTCCGAGGCGAGGGCTGGACGCCGTACCGCACTGACCGCGACCTCGTCGAGGATCTCGTCGAGCTGTCGGTCGCTGTCAACGACTACGGCCGTCGCGTCGAGCAGCTCGTGAGGCGCGTCGCCGCTCGCCGCTTCACTCTGATCCGCTACCTGAGCGAGAGCGAGGAGGACCATCCGCAGCGTCCGGAGTGGCGCAGGGAGCTCGTCGACTGCAACACCGCGCTGGCAGTCCTCCGCCCGCTCCCGCGGCGGCTCGCGGTCGTCAGCGCCAAGCTCACTGCCTGCCCTGTCCAGCTCGGCGAGACGTACGCCGCGGTGTACGCGCTCGTCGCCGCCGGCCGGGTCATGCCGTACCGCGGCCGCTGGCTGACGGGGGAGGAGGTCCCGTGCGCACCGACCTGATGGACTCCCTCGCCCACGCCGCCGCCCGAGACGACTGGATGTCGTGGGGATTGTGCAGCGAGACCGACCCAGACGCGTTCTTCCCACCCGAGCAGGCAGGCCCGAACTGGTGGGCGGCCGCGGCCGCGGTGTGCGAGGACTGCCCCGTCCGAGATGAGTGCCGCGACTACGCCCAGGAGCACGCGATCGAGTGGGGCGTCTGGGGCGGCACCACCTATCACGATCGGCGCCTCGACTCCGAGCTCGCCGCGTAACCCATGGAGGAGATCATGAACACCCGTCACGTCATCGCCGCCGCAGCGCTCTTGCTGGCGGCTACCGGCTGCGGGGTCGCCGTCGCGGAGACCACGCCCCTGCGCGCGCCAGCAGGCCCCGATGGGCTCGTCATCGCTCACGAGCCAGGCGCGATCATTGTCGTGCCGTGGCGGCGCGGTCGGGCCGAGCGGGTCCTAGTGTCCGAGCAGCAGGCCCGCGCCTGTGCCGTCGGGGACCTCTACAAGGTCTGTCTGGAGGCGAGGGGGTGATCCGTATGCGCAGCACCGAGCAGGAGTTCGGCACCACCACCGGATGACGTATCGCCCCCGCCAGTGGCGGGGGCGGACGCATGTTCGGCGGCGCCCCCGCAGCTTCCCCTCGACGAGAGCACCGCTATGTCCAGAATATTGCGATATGTCCGGTTCGCGTATGCTCGCATCATGCCCGTCTGGGAGGGGCCGGGAGGCTATGAGATCGAGCCGATCAAGCTCAACGGACGCTCCCGACTGCGCATCTCAAGGCGCGCCCCCACGGGCGTCCTCTTCTTCGTGGCCTACGTCGCCGAGGTGGATGAGCTCAGGCGTTTCGTGGACCTGGCCGACCTCGTCGAGGTGGTGGATATCCGGGCAAGGCGCCGTTCGTGTAAACGATCAACGGCTCAGCGCTGATCCTGGGGACATGGACGACGACGAATTGCCCAGCGGCGTCACCCGCCAGGAGTGGACCGACCTGGAGCCAGAGGATCGGCTGCTGCTTGCTCTTGGCTCCGACCGTGAGCAGACGCCCGAGGAACGCACAGAGGCGGCGCGGCAGGCCATTGAGGCATACCGCGAGTGGCTGACAGGGGAGCAGGACACCGCCGAGTGACACTGTTCTCCCTCTCTGCTGAGGAGGAATCGCTACCGTGACCCCCATGTTTCAGATGCGTCCGGCAGGTGTTGAGGACCGGCCGGAGATCGAGACCCTCATACGAGCCCGCGCCTCGTGGATGCGCGAACGAGCACTGCCCGGTTGGGAGGGCTGGCACGGCAAGGCGGCCGAGCTGGCAGCGCAGGCCGGTGACCCTGCCTTCCCCGTCTGGGCCATGACCGATGGCGGGCGCGTGGTCGGGGTGACCAGCCTCTACGAGCAGAGCTCCCCGCTGCTGTGGCCGGACGAGGCCGAGTGCGCCGAGTCGTCCCTGTTCCTGGCCACCACGATCACCGACCCAGCCTTGAGCGGCCAGCGGCCCGGGAGCCTCATCGCCTGGTGGGCACTGCACCAGGCCGCCGCCCAGGGCCGCACGTGGGTACGGCGCGGCACCGGCCCCTACCCGGGCTTGGTCGCCTACTACCGCGACGTGCAGGGCTGGACAGTCGTGCGCACCGTCGAGCACCAGGGCGTGACCGCCTACGCCCTCCAGCGGCGCGCCGAGCCGCAACCACACCTGGCCGAGCTCGGCCTCGCGCTCAGCTGAACGCCGCCGCCGCCTGCTCGACCGCGAGCACCTCGAACAGGTCGCCGTCATCCTCCTGATAGCCGCCGGCCTCGATCCGGTCCAGTGTGGCCGCGAGCCCGGCCGGGTCGAGGTATCCCTCGTCGAGCAGGATGCCGCCCTGAGCGAGCATCAGCCGTAGCCACGGCACCGCGTGCACGATGATCGCGGCCTGCATGACGTCGCGGAAGTTCTCCGAGATCGCTGGCCGTACCACCTCGGGCGCGAACCCCTTCCGCTGGAGACGAGCGCGAGCCAGGCGCTTGCCCTGGCGCCACTCGACCGGCAGCCACTCCCCGAACCGGATCAACGCCGGATCGGCCAGCACGTGAAAGGGCCAGCAGCCCGCGCGGAGCATGGCCGGCGCCCGGTACCCGAACGCCAACAAGGTCATCTCGTTTACCAGCGTGACGGGCGGCAGATCGTCGTCGGCCGCCGCGAGGGCCTCCACCGTGCTGCTCGACAGCCACGGGTGGAGCGGACGGTCATGGCCGATCGGCTGCTGGGCCCGCTCGGCGGCCGACAGCGCGAGCATCTCGTCCCCGCCCGTCCCGGTCCACACCGTCGCCGGGCGGCCAGGTCTGGCGGCGTGGAGCATGGCGGTGATGGCCTCGCTGTACGGGTCCTCGTACGGGCTGCACGTGGCGCCG
This sequence comes from Nonomuraea sp. bgisy101, assembly GCF_057708945.1. Lineage (NCBI taxonomy): Bacteria > Bacillati > Actinomycetota > Actinomycetes > Streptosporangiales > Streptosporangiaceae > Nonomuraea > Nonomuraea sp. bgisy101. The sequence continues at coordinate 233,511 of NZ_JBYITD010000012.1, read as the reverse complement.
GTCGCCCTGGCTCCCGCTGGGTGCAGCGGCGGCAGCGCCGGCACAGCGACGTCGCGGGCGAACCGTCCGGCGGTGAGCGCGGTACGGCGGGCGCGCTGCTGGTCGCCGACCTCACCTGGGATGAGCACCCCGGCGGCCGTCAGCGCCCGCGGGTGACGGGCCGACAGGGACAGCGCGACCTGGGCCGAGTCGGCGCCACCGGACACCTCCACCACCGCGGCGTCGACGTCGTAGACACGGCGGCCGATCGCCTCGGCGAGCAGCTCCTCGAACGCGCCGATCGGGTCCGCGCCCGGCTGCAACTGGCGGGGCGCGTAATGCTCGGCGTCGACCGGCAGGGCCAGGTGCAGCCTGCCGTCGCGGAGGCTGGCGACGGATCGCTCGGTGAGGCGGACGACATCGGCCACCGCGGTGTCCGGGGTGTAGCGCAGCCACAGCGCGAGCAGCCGGGCCACCTCGACCTCATGCAGCCGCCCGCTGGGCGCGTACTCCGCCAGATCGGAGAAGTCCCACGAGGCGTGCAGGACGCCGCCGCGGCTCACGGTCGCATACAGCGGTACGGCCGGGCAGGCGCTCGTGCTGATGGACACCTCGCCGGCCGGGGTGGTCGACACGGCGACGGCGGGGCGATCCCAGCTCGTCACCGCGCCGTCGGGGACGGTGGTGCGGCGCTCCCGCACGGTGATCGTCGCTCCCAGACAGGTCACATCTAGGCGGTGCTCGACGGCGGGTTGGTGGATCGGAGTGATGGACGAGCGGCCGGCGACGTAGCTGGTGCCGTCCCATCTCCAGGGGCTTGCCAGGTCGGCGGGGTTGAGACGCAGGGTGAGCACGGGGGACACCTCCGGGGGTAGGGACGCGGCGGCCCCACCCGCGGCGTGGTGCGGGTGGGGCCGTGGTGGACGTGATCAGGTGATGATCTCGTCCTTCTGTCGGGCGGTGTCGCTGGACCCAGACTGCTTCTTGTAGCTGTAGCGCTCGACGAGCGACTGCCGCGTGGTGCGCGGGCTGTCCTGGAAGACGTCGGTCATCTGATCCATGCCGATCTCCGTTCTGTGAGTGGGGACGGTGAGATGGGGGTGCGGTGTCCTGGTCAGCCGGTGTGCGCCGGGCAGGGCTTCCTGACCGGCTTGCCGGTCTTGGGGTCTACGTCGGTGATGTAGCCCGAGCCGTCGCAGGTCTTGCACTTAGCCATCGTCGGCACCTCCTGGTTGGGGGTAGTGCGCTGAGCGTGCGCGGCGAGCTGGTTGCGGGGGTATTGGTAGATGCAGGTCCGGCAGGTTGCGGGCAACTCGCAACTTCACCGAGTGAGCTGACGCGTGTACGGTCAGTGCGTGGACGCCAGACGCCGCACGGAGATCGCTGAACAGCAGCGCCTCAGAGCCCAGAAGGCCCACTGGAGCCCCTGGCAGCTCGCCCGGTCGATCCACGACCTCGCCGAAACGCCCACCCTCCTCATGGCCTGGAGGCTGGCCACCGGCCACACCCAAGACGAGGTGTGCGCCGGGATCCGAGGTCTGGCCCTCGACGACGGCCAGAGCTGCGGGCTGGGCTGCCCGCAGCTATCGCGATGGGAGTCCGGCAAGGAGCGGCCCGGCTCGTTCTACCGGCGGCTTCTGTCCCGCTGGTACCGAGCGAGTGTGGACCGGCTCGGCCTCGGCAACGATTCTGGATGTACACCACCCGCCGAGGAGGATCCTGTGGATCGACGTCGTTTCCTGTCCCTCGCCGCCGCAGCCCCGCTGCTCGCCCAGCTCGACGAGATCCGCACCGGCATCGACACCCATCTTGGCGTCATGCCGACCCCGGCCGACATCGAGCACTGGCGTGATGTCGTCGTCGGCCACGTCGGCGCCTACGGCCAGGTCGCCCCCAGCGAGCTGCTCGCCCGCCTGACCCCGGACATGGCCGCGCTCGCTGGCCTGTGCCAGCGCCACCCGCACCAGCGGGACCTCCACGTCGCGGCCGCCCGCCTCGCTGGCCTGGTGGGCGCCATCTACACCGATCTCGACCAGGACCGCGACGCACGCGACTGGCTGCACACCGCCGCCCAGCTGGCCGAGGTGTCCGGCGAGCTGGAGACGCGCTGCTGGATCGTGATGGCCCAGGCCATGACCGCGCTGTACTCGCCGCACGTCGGTCACGTCCTCACCATCGCCAGCCGGGCGCCCGACGCCGTACGGCAGGCCGGGCCCGCGGCCGCGCAGCTGGCCGGGTTGACGGCACGCGCGCACGCCAGGCTCGGCCACGCGGCCGAGGCGCGGCAGGCGCTCGACCAAGCACACCACCTGTCGACCAAGCTCACCGGAGCGCAGCAGAGCGAGACGTTCTTCGGCTTCCCCGCCCGGGAGCTGGCCATGTACACCAGCCAGGTCCTCACCGACATCCGCTCGGGCGAGGCGTGGGACGCGCAACAGCGAGCGCTGGACGCCTATCCCGCCGGCGACGTGATGGACCGGCCGCTGATCCTGTTCGACCGCGCCCGCCTTCTCATCGCCCAGGGCGAGGCTCGTCAGGGCGCCCAGGTCGCGGGCGATGCGGTGACGTGCCTTGACCCGGCGATGAGGGTTCCTCTGCTGATGAGCCGCGCCGCCCAGGTGGGGACGCTGCTGGCGCAGGCTGACGCGGGTATCGCCGCCGACTACCGCGAGCGGATCGCCGCCTAGCGGTCCCGCTACTGGCCTAGAAGCCAGCGCCGCAGCCAGCGAGTCCACGACCTGCTGTCAGCGCCCTCGCCCTCTTCGGACGGCGGGGGCTCTAGCCGTAGCGGCTGGACGGGTGCCCGCGCCGCCGCTTCGGCGGCTTCCTGCGCCTCCTTCGCGAACACCTCTTTCCACTCTCTCGCGTACGCGCGCCGGCCAAGCTTGGCCAGCAGCAGCGCGCGAAGCCAGGTGAATTCCGGGCTCGGAGGTGTGTATCGCATGACGGCTTCAGTTAGTTCGGGATTCTGTTGCTCGAATGCGTAGAGCGATTCAACGGCCCCTTTGGGCAAGGGCGCTCCCACCTCCCTTTCGAGGCGACGCGCGGTGAAGGGGTCGATCTGGTATTCGTCTGGGACCATGGCGCGTTCCTTGCGGCCGGGGTGACAAGGAAACATCGACGGTACGTCACGGACCTGATACGCGAAAGCCCTATTCATGACGAACGCCCCGTCCATCAGGGCGGGGCGTCGCCTTCCCAGGCGTCGTCACCAACGTACGCCTCGGATCGAGGCTGCGCCAGCTATCTGCTGCTGGTCGTGAAGCCCGCTGTGGTCGGGTCGCCAGTCGTGCCGGCCACGATGGACGCCAGCAGGGTCAGCACGGCGGCCATGCCCGCCATCGAGCCGACGGCCAGCCACGCCACGTCGAACAGGCCGATCGCGCCAGTGCCTATGGTGGCCAGAGCCGAGCTCGCGGCGGCACCGACCATGCGCTCGCCAGCGTCCACCCAGAACAGTCCGGTCAAAAGTCGTCGTGGGCTCATGTTGATCTCCTCATGTGAGGTGGGGAAAGAGGAAGCCGCCAGCCACGGAGCGGACTCGTCGTCACGGAAGGGCTGGTCACGTTGTGCAAGCTGGATCAAGTAGAGATGGACCAGGGGGTCGATCAAGGCGTGACGTCGAGGCGCACGGTCACGCGCTCGATCGCCTCCTCGATCCGCGCCATCAGCGCATCGACGTCCACCTCCGAGTGACCCTCAGCGATGAAGGCCGCCAGAGTCTTGATGGTCTCGGCCTGCGCGTCGAGCTGACCGGAGATCTTCCGCAGCCAGTTGCCGTGGTTGACCAGGACGTTCCCCGCCTGCCAGCTCGGGTTCTCCTCGCTGCCGTAGGGGACCTTCAGTTCGTGCTCCCACAGGTCCTTCGCGCTCACGTCGTCGTCCTCCTCGTAGTCGGGGTTCCAGAACCCGGCGATCACGTTGCTCGCGCGGACCCTGCGCTTGCAGGAGTCCGCGGTGTTGCCCTCGATGGTCTGCACGCGGCCGTCACCGAGGTTGACCTCGACGATCCCGACGTGGTCGATCGCGCCGATCCGGTCGGTGCCGTCCCAGTCGAAGAACACGACCGCGCCTGGCTTCGCGTGCTTCCGGATGTTCTCGGACGTTCCCGGATACCAGCGGCCGAGGTCCTTGCCGTCCTCGGCGTGCCAGACGGTGAAGGCCCTGTCGCCCTCGGGTAGTACGGCGTCGGCGTTGCCGGACTGGCGGGCCCAGTGCGTGATGCTCATGTCGCACCACGGAGCGCGAAGGAACTCGCTTCCGTTGCGCGAGGCGTAGTCCCGCGTGATCGGGTTGGGCCGGCCGCTCATGCCGAGGTCCTTGCGTGCCTCGGCCAGCATCGTCGCGGCGGTCATGGCGTGGCCTCGCCTCGGTAGATGCCGGCGGCGTCCGGCGCCCCGTAGAGGGCCGCCAGGACCTGCTCCTCGTCGTCCTCGGTCGGCCCCCACGGGCGCCGGTTGACCCGCTCGGCGACGAGCTCGGCCTCGGTTCTCTCGGTCATGAATCCTCCTCACTGCTTGTCACGGGCACGAGCCCGGCATCGCGGACTTGGCGGGTCAACCTGGCGACCTGCCGCTGAAGGGAGTTGATCTGGGCGGCCTGGCGGTCGATCTCGGCCTGCATCCGGCCGAGCGCCCCCTCGTACACCTGGCGGGCCCGTTCGTAGGCGCCAGCTTCGATCTGCCGGACGGCCGCGTGCTCGTCGACCTGGGCCCGCCGGTCGGATGCGTGGCGGGACAGGCGCGCGGTAATGACGGCCGCGGCGACGCTGGCAACCGCACCGATTCCCGCCACCACCACGGCGGTGCTGTCCATCGCCGCAGCGACGGCGAGGATGACAGCGATGGCGTCCATTACGGCCGCCTGAGGGGCTCAGGCCAGGAGGCGATGACGGCGACGAATCCAGCGAAGGCAAGCCAGATCGCCGCGGCGACGTAGCCGCGGGGAATCTCGCCGAGCAGCCACCCTGCCAGGTAAATACCGCCCCACCCGACCTTGAGCCAGGACGCCGCGACGAAGGCCGCCCGATCCGCGACCATGAACGCCTGGACAGCGCACAGGAGCCCCACCGAGCCCCATGCGACAGCCCAGACCGGCAACGGCAGGATCGTGGCCAGGAACGCGTACGAGGCACTGGAACGCGTCTCCAGCGGGGGCGCGATCAAGCTGCCGGCGAAGACGAGGTCCAGGAGCCCGAAGAACAGCAGCGCCGATCCCCGGTGCCCGATCCGGGCCCGGAGACTCTGCCACCACCTGATCGCCCTGGTCATGGCATCGGGATGACGATGATGTCGCGCGCGGCGATGTCGGCCGTGTCCGGGTCGGTTCCTCCTGAGGTCTGATACATGGCGCGCAGGTAGTACAGCTGGCCGGGGAGCAGGTTCTCGATCAGGCTGACGCGGCAGCCGTACTGGAATTCGGTGTCGTTGGCGAGGCTGATGTAGCCGCGCAGGGTCACCGAGGAGGCGAGCACCTCGACCCCGCTGGAGCTGTCTCGGAAGAGATTGGGCGCCAGGAACACGCGGTCGACGGCCGAGGCGCCGTTGTCGCGAAAGCCGCCACCGATCGTCAACCTAACCCGGCCGGACGGCGGGCCGACGAAGTACACGCCCACCTCGGGCGTGCCGGTGATGTAGCTCGTGGACGTGATGTTGGCGATCAGCGTGTCGTCGCCGATGAACGAACTGGGGGCCAGAGTGCGGACGAGGTCGCCGTCGACGATGGTCATGGCGCCGGCGCCACGATGATCTCGCGGCAGGCGATGTCCTGTGTGGACGCGCCCGCGTCGCTGGTGGCCACGGCGTACTTGACCACCGCGTAGTACAGCTGACCTGGCACCAACCCCTCCAAGATGCTCTCTCGGCTGCCGTAGTGAAACGCGGATGCGGCGATGTCGCTGCCAAACCCGCGGGTGGTCACGGTCGGGCTGAGCACCACGGCGCCCGCCGCGTTGGTGATCCGCACCTCGGGGGAGAGGAAGATGCGGTCGCCGCCCGCGCCGTTGCCCAGGCCGCCGCCGACGATGAGCAGCACGCGGCCCGACGTGGGCGCGATGAACGTCACGCTGACCTCGGGCGAGCCGGCCGTGTAGCTGGAGTTCGACGGGTTGTTGATCGCGGTGGCGTCCTGCGCCCACACCGCAGGTGGATAGTCGAGCGCCTTGACCTGTTGGCCCGCGAACGAGCTGCCCAGCGGCGTAGGGGTGACAACGACCTCGCGCACGCTGATGTCCGCGGTGCTGCCACCAGAGACCTTGTGCATCGTCCTGACGTAGTAGGTCGTGCCCGCGGTCAGGCCGGTCAGCAGCGTCGTCCGGCTCCGGTGGATGTTGGCGCTCGCCTCACCGGGGATACCGACCCCGCGCGTGGTCACGTCGGCCGCCAGGACCACGCTGCCCGCGACGCTGCCAACGCGCACCTCAGGAGCTACGTGGATCCTGTTGGTGCCGCCGTTGTCCGACCCAGCGACACCGACAGACAGCAGCACCTTGCCGGAGGTCGGCGCCACGAACGTGGTCTCGACTGAGGGCGTGCCCGCAATGAATGTTGTGCTGCTGATGTTCTGATTCAGGGTCGCGTCGGACGCCCAGACGGCCGGCGGAAAGTCGTCGGAGCTGATGGGCGCCCCGATAAGGGTGTCAGGCAACAGGGTCCTCCTCACAGTGCGTAGATGGCGGGCTGGAACATCTGCACCTGGGCGCCGCTCGCGTGGGACTTGACGATCCCGTTGACGCTGCGGATCACCGTCAATGTCTGGTTGGTGCCGCTCGGCGCGCTGACCGCGGTGACGGTCATCCGCTCGCCGCCGATCATCACGTCGTAGCCGGTGGAGGTGGTGGACCAGAGCGGCCCGGTCGGCGTGGTGATGTCCACCCCGGTCTCTGTCGTGTCGAGCGCTTCGTTGGTCACGGTCGAGTGCGGCCCGTACCTCGCGGCCCCGTCGTACACCGCGACCTGATACGGCGACTCGGGCGAGCAGTTGATGACGAGCTTGTGCTCAAAGTTGGCGAGCACCTCGGTGTAGCCCTGCACGATCTGCGAGATCTGCTCGGGCGGCATCCACGATGGAGGGTCGGTCACGGTGAGCCGGTCGCCTATCTCCATCAGGCGCAGGCTGTCTGTCAGCGTCGCGCTTCCCGCGATCTGGGAACGGGATAGATCGACGCTGATCTGCGGGTAGCGCGCCTCGTCCACCGTCCCCGTGTGGAGTCGCCATCCGGCCTGGTCGAACAGGTCGAGGTCGTACTGCACGTTGATCGTCTCGGACACGTCATACCGGCCGACTCCGGACGGAGGGGCCAGGACGGACATGGCGCCGGTCTCTTGCACCACGCGCGCCGAGCTGCCGCCCTCGCGCGTGACGGTGACGTCGTTGCGGGTCAGCTGGTCATCGTCGGTCGGGTCGAGCGAGTCGGCCAGGTGCGCGGAGTCGTAGTCCAGGGCGACGCGCGCGGTCTGGTTGTACAGCGATTCCCGCGTCCGGTAGCCGATGCCCAGGACCTCGCGCGGCTCGTACAGCATGCCGCCGTCCGCGTCTGCACACCCCCGCAGCAGATCCAGGAACCCGCCGGGCACTTGGACGCCCATCCGTGTCGAGGTGTCCAGATCTCCAAGAGCCCTGAAGGTCACGGCCTCCTCCCGGCACAGTCGCTCGATCCTGCGGCCGGCGCGCTCGCCTTTCCACGCGTTGAGCTGCGCGCCGAGGTCGAACAGGCTGGAGATGAAGTTCTGCACTGACAGGTGGCCGAAGCTGATGCCGGTGATGCCACCGTTCGGGCTGACGATGAGCTGGCCGACCCGCCCGACCGTGTTGGACGCCAGCGTGCCGCCTGTCTGCAGGCCCGACGATGCGCCTGGCTCCAGGGTCAGCAAGGTCCAGTCGATGCCGCCGCCCGACTCCGTCAGCTGCACGCTGACCCGCAGATTCTTGCCGTTGCAGCCGAAGGCCACGTCTCCAGAATCAAAGAGCAGCGTGCCGCTGGAGTCGTAGGCGCGCAGGCCGAGCGTCCCGCCCGTGCCGTAGTGGCACTCCCACCGCCGGGCGCTGCCGGTGCAGTAGAACGTCAGGACGGCCTGGTTGTCCTCGGCGCCCGCGGCTGGCACGTGCATGAGCCAGCGGATCTGCGTGTCGACGCCGACGGTGTACGTGGGCGCCGCGCCGGTGAAGCTGCCGCCGTTCAACGTCATGATCGGCAAGCTGCAGTCGAATCCGCTGTAGTCGCCGAATTCCGGGCTGCCGATGTAGGCCATACCCTGGTGCGTTGCGAGCGCTGAGGCGGCCTGCTGCGAACCTTGCTCGTCCTCGAACGGCCAGTAGGCGACCAGCCCGAACGTGTCTCGAAGGATCGCCCGGTACATCACACTGCCGTCGACACGCGTACCGGTGCCGAGGCGGCGCATGATGCCCGCGGCCTCGATCGGCACGTACACGTCGGTTCCGGTGGTGTCCCACCGCTGGGGGAGGGATGCGATCTCTCCGTGGAAGCGCCACCGCCTGTTGCTGATCGTCGCTCCGACCTGCACGGTCCACGTACGGCCCGCCGCGTCTACGAACGACGACGCCCCGGGCGTCTGGATGCTGAAGTCGGGATTCGCGACTGGCGATCCGCCAATGCCGTTGCGCAGCTCGAACGCGTGGACCTGGCCGGTCAGGGCCGGATGGGTCAGGTTGCCGTTGTCGCCGAGCTCGAGCTCCGCCGAGCTGGAGAAGATAGACGTGGTGCCTGCGGTGACCACCGGGTCGCCGAGCTGTGTCCACGGGCCGGCCATGGTCGGCGCGGTGTAGAACACGACCGTATTGCCGCCGGCGCCGTTGTTGACGTCGTGCGTGATGCGCACGGCCTGCCTGCCGCTGCCTGGTGCTGGGGCAGGCTTCGTGCTGAGTACGGTGGTGGTCGCGGTGCCGGTTGCTGACCAGGTGTAGCCGAGCTTGCCGGAGTTGTCGGCGTACAGGTAGAACGCCCAGCTGCGTTGGTTGCCGACGATGTCGTACTTGCCCGCCAGGTCCTGGCTGGAGCGCCAGTTGCCGAGCGTGCAGTCGACGCGGATGTCGATGTCGCCGGTGATGTCCAAGCTCGCGTGATCCGGGGTGGTGATGCGCATCAGCGTGGTTCCGTCGAGAGCCAGGTAGGAACTGCTGCCAGCGAGCGAGGCGCGGATCGGGGTGTTGCGCCCGAGGAGTCCATAGTGCGGGCCGGTCGGGTTCCTGGGGCTGTAGCGGCCGTCGCGGTTGTTGATCGTCGCGGTGAGCGTTGAGCGGTCGACCTGGCCGGACTCGTCCGAGCGGCCGCGCGTGATGTCCACCTGGTCGCGCCGGTAGACGTGGCCGAGGGTGGTGATGTTGGTCCAGGTGCCGACGTTCAGCTCGACGGTCAGCGGGAGCGGGGTCTGCGGGAAGGCCACGTCGTCACCTCGATCCCAGCACGGCCTGGACGTTGCCGCCGCGGGTCCGTACCGACTTGCGGAGCGGGTCGATGATCAGCTCGCCGAGCTTCTCCTTGCCGATGTTGAGCGTGATGTGCAGGTCGCCGCCCCAACCGCCCCCGCCGCCGGCCATCATGGCGGCGGTCTGCCCGGCCGGGGTCACCTGCGACCCGAAGGGGAGCCGAATGAGCTCGGGGCCGCGCTCGCCGGTCAGGGTCCAGCCGCCTGCGACGCCGCCTGTGGCCTTGCCTGAGGAGGTTTTGAGGGCGGACCGTACCGCGGAGGTGGTGAGCCCGTACCGGTCAGCCAGCGCGCTGGCCTTGCTCTTGCTCAAGCCCATCGAGCGGGCCATCTTGATGAACTCGGCGCGCTGCTCGCGCATCTTGGCGATGACGGTGGTCGAGGCGCGGCCCTGCTCGCGCATCGCGACGACGACCTCTTGCGCGGCCTCGGCGAGGCTGAGGAGCGCTGCGCGGTTCTCGCGGCCCTTCTCTGTGCTGATATTGAGGGTCTTCTTGTTGTCCTTGAGGCTCTTCTTGGCGGCGTCCCAGGCGGCCTCGTAGCCGGACAGGGCGCGCTCTTGACCGAAGATGCTGGCGGTCAGCTTGTCCATCGCCTCACGGAACGACAGGACTTCACGGATGGTGTCGGAGATGCCACCGAGCCCACCGCCGAGGCCGCCCCCGTCGGACGACTGCTGCCCGCCTGATCGGAACGCCATGCTGATGGAGCCGAACCCCTGGGTCATCGCCCGCGTCTGCCCCGCCGGCACCACCGAGGAGCCGAACGGCAGGCGCACGATCTCGGGGCCCTGCTCGCCGACCATGGCCAGGGATCCGCCGCTCGCGCCGGACACGCCGCCGCTCGCGAAGCGGGATAGACCGCCGATGACGCCGCCCTTGGCCCGGTCGTAGGCGCCCGTACTCGTGACACCGTTGAGGACCGAGCGGCCGGTCGAGGTGTACCGGACGGTGACCGTAACGACCTTGCCGCGCAGCGAGTTGATCGCGTCCTGGGCACGCTTCTTGGAGGCGAGGAGTGACGCGATCTCGGCCTTGAGCACAGCGCGGCGGGTCTTGGTGAGGTTCGGGTCCTTCAGCTGCTTGCGCGCCGAGGCAAGCTTGCGGTCGAGGTCGCGGATCTCGCCCTCAAGCTTGACGATCTTGGGGAAGTTCTCGATGTCCTGACGCCATTCGCCGAGCCTGTGGCGGGTGCCCGCGATGGACGCGGCGATGGATGCGGCGCTCTCCTGCCAAGGCCCGGGGATCGAGGCGACGACCTCCATGATCGACTGGACGCCGGCCAAGACGACATCGACGAACTCCGCGGTCGCGATCATGCCTGAGCGGAAGGCGGACGTCAGTCCCGCGATCCCCTCGATAGCCGCCGGGAGCAGGCGAAGGAGCCCGATGAGCAGCATCGAGATCAGGTCTTTGTTCTCCGTCACCGTGGTCGACAGCGTGATCACGGAGTCCGAGATCTCGGAGAAGAGACCGGGCAGCTGAGGTCCGATCGCGGACAGGAACTGTCCGAAGGCGTCGAAGGCGGGCCCGATGGCGGGCTTGAGCTCCTTGAAGGCGTCGCCGAGGTTGGCGACGAAATCCTTCAGGGGCTCCTGGGCCTGCTTGAAGCCCTTACCGATCTCGGGTGCGAGGTCGGAGACGATGGATTTTGCCTGCTTGCGCGCCTCGTCGAGGACTGGGAGGAGGGGCTTGGAGGCGTCCGTCATGATCGTCTTGAGGTCGGTCCAAGTCTTCGTCCACTCGGCCTTGACCTTCTTGTTCTGCGCCAGCAACGCCACACCGATACCGGTGACGGCGCCGCCGATGCCGAACGTCAGCGCGCCCGCCAGCGCCGCACCCACGGCAGGGCCCGCCGCCATGATCGCGCCGACAATCGCGCCCACCAGCAGCGACCCAAGGATCGGAGTCCCCGCCACGCCCTGCGCCGCCGTCTTCATCGTGTCCTGCAGCGCTGTCGCGACGCGGTTCGAGCCCTTGACCAGCCCCCAGCTGATGCCGTTGAGGAGGCGCGAGGCGAGCCCGCGGCCCTCCCGCTCGGTGGCGGCAGGCGCTGGCGTGAACGCCTTCGCGAATCGGCCGCTGGCGTCACGCGCCTGCTTGAGCACACTGCGAGTTGCCTTCTGTGCGCCCGCCTCGACCCCGGCGGCCAGCTGATCGCCAGCCTCCTTACCCGCGTCCGCGAGTTCCTTCACGAACCGGCCCCGAGCGTCACGGGCCCGCCCGAGGATGCTGCGCGTGGCCTTCTGCGCGCCGGCGTCGACCCCGGCGGCGAACTGCTCGCCGCCCTCCTTGCCGGTCTTGGTCAGGGTGCCGCGAACGTCTGCGCCCATCTGCTTGGCACGGCGCATGGCAGAGACCATGCCGGGCTCCGACTTGTCCTTCGAGGTGATGACAATCTCGACCTCGTTGGCCATCCTCTACACCCCCTCTCCCAGGTCGGTCTCCGTGGGTCCGGCCAGTTCCTCCAGCTTCAGCAGCCGCAACAGGCTGGCGTCCTCGGCCAGCAGCTGCGACGGGAGGCACCCGAACCGCTCGCACTGCGCGAGGATCCAGCGGGCCTCGGTCAGCTCGCGAGGCTCGGTGACGACACCTCCATCGGCAGTGATGCCTCCTGGAACGGATCGCCAGAGGGCGATGGCTCGTCCAAAGGGGCCGGCACACCTGACAGGTGCTCGGCCCAGCCGCGCAGAACGCAGGCGATGAGCCTCGGGTCCTGCTCCAGCAGCGTTTCGTAGGTGCAGGGGACGGGTGTGACCGTGCCGTCCTCTTCCTCGTCTTCGATGTTCCAGGCCTCGAACAGCTTGCTGACGTGGCGGAACGCCTTCTGGATCTCCTCGACCTGCGCGGCGGTGGTGGCGTCGGCGACCTCGGCCATGTCGATGAGGTCGATGTGGGGGAGCAGCTCGAACAATGCCCCGATGCCCACGCTCTTCAGCCAGACGGTGAGCCCCTCGAACTCATGCCCCTCGCCGAACGAAATCTTGATCGTCTTCTTGCGCCTGTAGCCCATGTCAGCGCCTCACGCCCACGTCGGCACGGTGCCGTCCGCGAGCACACCTGGCGCCTGGAACGTGAGTGCGCCGTCCGCCGCCCTCGTCAACGCGTAGTCGGTGAAGAGCAGCTCGCCGGCGAGTGTCTGCCCGGAGTGGGTCAGCGTGACCGTGCGCGCGACGCTGGTCGACGGGACGGTCTTGAACACGTCGTGCGACATGTTCGACGCGTCGTTGAACACGCCGTTCAGGGTCACGCTGAAGTCGGCGAGCAGCAGCAGCCGCTCCATCGCGCTCTTATCGACGCCGGTCACGTCCTGCACGGCGCGCGGCGTCGCGAACTCAAAGTTGGTGATGTCGTTCTTGATCGCCCGCACACTGCCAGCCGAGTCGTCCACGCTCAGCGTGGACCAGCCGAGACCCGATTCCTTCGCCATGGCCTACTGCCCTCCCTCTTCAGCTTTCTTGATCTGCACTTGGACCCCACCGAGCGCCGTCACGACCGACAGCAGGTCCCGGTCTGAACTGGCGAACTTCTCGGTGTAGATCACCGGAATGTGATCGGCCTGGATGTCGATCACCACGCGTTTGGTGTCCTCGTCGTACAGTCCCGCCGCTCTGAGAGCGTCGAGCAGGCTCGTGCTGAACCCAACACTGCGGGCCACGCCCATCACCCCTTCTCGATCGCCCGGTTCAGCCGGTCCTGGTGTTCTGCGAAGTCCTCGACCCAGTCACCGCCGCGCCGGTGCTGGCGCGGCGGCGTGCCGAGGGGGTTGCCGCGGAAGTCGCCGCCCTTCACGAAGTAGAGCGGCGGCCGCTCCAACGGCACCTCGTGCTGGCCAAAGCACTTCTGGCCGGGCTCGAACACGAACGCGGTCAGCCCCTCCACGTGCTTGTCCTCGCGGAACCGGCGGCCGGACAGCTTGCGGATGTAGTGCGCCTGCTGCTGGCCGCGCTCGGTCGTCTCGTCGATCAGCGTCTTCCAGCCGCGCTCATACGCGCCACACGCGGCCTCCTCGCAGGTGGCGGGCCGCCAGTGCGTCGAGCGGGGCGAGACGACCTGGTACGTCTTGTAGGCCTGCGCAGGCACGACCGGGATGATCCGGTTGAGACGCCTCATGGCCGCTCCCTCTCTCGCGGTCGCCCGCCCTCCACCTGGGCAGGGCGAGGGCCAACCCGGTCCGGCTGCCGAACACGCCGATCAGGTCGCGGCACCTCCACCCACGCCGCCTCCAGCCGCACGAACCCCGGCAGCGAATCCGCGCGCACGAGCACCGCCTCGCCTGCCACGTACGGGGCGCCGGTCTCGTCCCACGCCTCCACAGCGAGGGCCAGGCGCTGCTCGTCGTCGAGCACCTTGTAGAGCGCGATGGCGCCCGTGGTGCAGGGGATGAAGGCCACTAGAACAGCACCTCCGTGTCGTTCCTGCTCGCCGCGACGACGAACGTCAGCGACGAGAACCCGCCCGTGGTGGTGGTGACGACGCGCAGGTAGCGCTCTACGGTCTGGTTGCGTGCGGTCTGGATCCGCTCCGACGTCGGCCCAGCGGTGACCTGAGTGAAGGCGCCGCCGACCACATCGGCCCACGCGTCGCCCGCGCCGTTGTCGCTGGACTGCTGCAGCTTGATCGTGGCGTCCGTCCCGGTGAACGCGGTCACGTGAAGGAATGCCTGGAGCCCGAACAAGGTGGAGCCGGTGCCGAAATCGACGCTGGACCCGTTGGTCGCGCCCGTGTCGGTCCGCTCGCCCGCGGTGAGCTGGCGGCCCCAGTCGATGCCATAGCCGTTGGCGAGCGTCTGCACGGCGAGAGTCAACGACCCGTCGTTGCCGCGCGTCGGGTTGTAGTCGATCTGCTTACCGACCAGCGACGCGGCCGGCGAGCCGAGTGCGGCGCCCCGGCCGTACGTGAGGATCTGATCCGTCGTCGGCAGCAGGGACAGCCGATCGTGCGCCCGGTCAAGGGCCGTGTTCCAGAACGCCACGTACTCGAACGAGCCGTCCCGCGCGAGGCCGACCCGCTCGAACGCCGACTTGTCGATGCCGGTCACATCCTGCGTGCCGGCCAGGCCGCCACCGATCCGGCCAAGAGAGCCGATGTCACCGGAGAGGTTGTAGCCCGAGACCCACAGCCGGTCGCCGAGCCCGCTTTGCTTTGCCATCAGGGCACCTGCTCCCAAACGTCGTTAACGATCACTGGCAGGACGACGTCCATCACGCGGAAGGCGAAGCCGTCTTGCTGCAGGTATCCGGCCCGTGCCGACAGCGCGGCCCCGCTCTGGCCGAGCAGGTCGACATTGCGGACGGCACCGCCGAGGGTGAAGTCGCCCGAGTAGGCGGTCATCAGCTGGTCGACGGCGGCCATGATGTTCGGGTCGATCATGTCCCTGGGCTGCGCGTCAGCGTTCCCGCGGATCCTGAGCGTCCACACGATCCGCGCGCTGGTGGCGGCAAGGCCCGACATCGCGGGGAGCGGCGCGATCGAGTCCGCCCACACCTCGGCGTGCAGGCCGTGGCCGGGCGCGTTGGCCGCCTCGTGGGCGTTGACGGACTCGAAGACGCCCAGGCTCATGGCGTGGGAGACGATGCCGTCGAGGATCGCAGTCGCGTTCAGGCTCACTGCATCCTCCTGATGTAGCGCCGGAGGGTCCGCTCAGCGATGGCGGGTGCCTTGCGCTTGAGGCCCTGCGTCACACGCCGGAACGTCCAGTAGCCCTCGAACCGGGTCTTGGGTGCGTTGCGGGAGCCGGTGCCCTCCAGCCAGTGGCCGTAGATGATGCGGTTGTCGTAGAGGACCCGGCCGCCAGCGAACGCCCTGTTGCGGATGTTGCTCTGGTAGTGGCCGGTGGGGTGCTTCAGGACGCGGACGAGGGTGAAGTGGATGTCGCGGAATCCCTGATCGGCCACGTCGTCCACGACCGCGTCAGCGAAGTCATGGGCGGCCTCGACGGCGCGGCCGTCGAACAGCGGCCCGTGGACGTCGACCCGCGCATGCACCTCCAGCATCAGACCCCCCTCGTCCGGGCCTTGCGGCCGTACGCGGCGTAGGCGTCGGCCAGGACGTCGCCCACCCCGCGCCCGACCTCCTGAGTGCGCTGCCTGCTCGCGCTGACCGACCCCGACGGGGCGCTCCTGGTCTCGGGCCGCGCGTACCCGGACTGCTCGCCGAGCAGCTGCGCGATAGCCAGCGCGATGGCGGTGTCTCGGATGAGGCCGGGCACCAGATGCCGCACGATGGCCGCGCCGTTGGAGTGCGTGGCGGCCGTGGTGCCGAGCGCGCCCCGCTGCACAGTGAGCGTGCGCGGTGCGTAGATGTCGGCGCCGGCGGTGTGCGCGGCCAGCGTGCTGCCGTCCCACGCGCGCTTGACCGTGAGGTTGTTGCCGGCGATGTCCACCACGAGCATCCGCTCGGAGTCGATGAGGATGACCTCGTCGGCCGCATACGCCGACCCGGTGGTGACGGCCACGGTGACGGACGACGCCTGCGCCGTGAGGTTGCCGCCGAGGTTTTGGCCGGTGTCGAGCATGCCCTTGCCGGTGACGATCATCAACTCGTCGCCGGCCTTGATGATGTCGCCCACCCCGATCGCCGCTGAGTCGGAGACGTTGACGCTGGTGGCGCTCGTTGTGGCGATGGCGGCGGCCAGTGTGCCCGCCGGCGCCTCTTCGGCGGAGTGGCCATACACGGCGGTGAGCTCGATGGACTGCTGGTGTGTGGCGCCCGAGCCGAAGGCGGCCGAGCTGCCGAGGTTGATCTCGATGCGGGTGTACGGGGGCCCATCCGTGGGGTACAGCACGTAGCCGCTCGGCGAGATCGTGACGCCGCCGGAGACGAGGTCGATGACGGAAACGACCTCGTTGGCGTCGAGCCATAGCCGCCACGGCCGGGCGCGCTGCGAGTTCGGCCAGTCGAAAGAGCGGGTGTCCACCTGCGGATAGAACTTGCGGTGCAAGCGGCCCTCGATCGTCCGCGACGCGGACTCGATCGCCCGGTCTACCTGCCGGTTCGAGCGCGCGGTCTCAGCGACGTCCAGCGCCCGCTTGACGTCCTCACGCGTGCAGTACCAAACCGCCACCA
Source organism: Nonomuraea sp. bgisy101 (assembly GCF_057708945.1). Taxonomy (NCBI): domain Bacteria; kingdom Bacillati; phylum Actinomycetota; class Actinomycetes; order Streptosporangiales; family Streptosporangiaceae; genus Nonomuraea; species Nonomuraea sp. bgisy101. The sequence continues at coordinate 217,022 of NZ_JBYITD010000012.1, read as the reverse complement.
TGCCGCGCCCTCCTCTCAGGCGTAGACGAACCTGACCTCGACGAACCCGGCCCCGCCGGTGCCGCCCGCCCCGCTGTTGTTGCCGTTGAGGGAGGCGCCCCCGCCGCCTCCGCCACCGCCGTACGCTGCGCCCGTCGCGCCCGCCTGCGCCGCCCCGGTGACGGATGCAGCGCCGCCGCCACCACCCGCACCGGGCAGGCCTGCGCCGAGCGCGGCCGGCGTGGTCGGACTCGCGCCGCCGACCACGCCGCCCGTGCCGCCTCCCGATGAGCTCCACGAGGACGTCGCCCCGCCAGCCCCGCCGGCGCCCGCGGCGTCGGCTGCGGTGATGCCGCCGCCGGATCCGCCGCCGGCCGCCCCCGCGCTGAAGTTGAACCCGCCGAGCGCGCCGGCGCCGCCTGTCGCTGACGCTGTGCCGCCGTCCGCGCCTGCTGGTGCGCCGCCGCTTCCGCCTGCGCCGCCTGCGCCCTGCTGGCCGCCGCCCGCCGCGGTGCCCGAGGTGGGCCCGATCGTCAGTGACCCGGTGGCCACCGACGAGGAGCCGCCCGCCGAGCCGGATGCGCCGTTGGTGTCGTTGGCCGAGACCGCCGCACCGCCGGCCCCGCCCGCGCCCACGGTGACGCTGTACGTCGCGCCCCAGCTCGCTGCTGGAACCCACACGTCTCGCAGCGACGGGCCCGACCCGCCTCCGCCACCGCCGACCCTGGCCGTACCAGCCGCGCCCCGCCTGCCTGACCCGCCGCCCCCGCCGCCGTTGATGACGGTCACGAACGCGCCCGCGATCCCCGCCGGCGTGCTCACCCCTGCCTGCGACGAGGTGTAGGCGCGCACCTCCTGCCGCGCCGGAACCAGCTCGATCCCGGCCATCAGCGCCACGCCACCTGGAGCACATGCAGCACGGTGCTGCCCGAAGCCGTGACCGCGTACAGGCCGCTGTCGGCCGCCAGGTCCACGCTCAGCGCGTCGCCAGGCGCAAGCTCGAACCCCGCGCCCGCGGCAACGTCCGAGGCGCCGACGTCGGCGGCCACCTGGCCGCGGTTACGCACCAGCAGCGACACACGCTGAGCAGCGGCCGGAACCTGGATGTCCAGCCGGTCGGCGCTGGTGTTGACCGTGACGCGGTAGCCGCCGGGGATCGCGGAGCGTGGCAGGGTGCTCATGGTCAGGCGTCCTCAGAGCCTGTGGCCGGTCCAGATCCATCCGTCGAATCGGCAGTGGAGCTCGCCGTTTGGCCCCGCTTGGAGCGGCTCCCCGTCTTGGGGGCACGCTTCGGGAGGGGCGGATTGCTCGGCTCGTCGCTGCTCGGCGGCTTCTCTGGCGATGTCGAGGAGTTGCTGCCAGCTGATACGTCCTCGCCTCCCTCAACCTCGTCGAGGTCGGGCCATGCGTCGGTGTCGGTGCCATCGGACCAGACGCCGCCGACGATCTGAGCGCCCGCGATGCTCGGCCCACCGTGTCGGGTGATCTTCGGCATTGCGCCGTCCTCCTCGTATTCCGTCGATCGGCAGTGCGGGCATGCCGGGAGGCCGACCGCGTAGGCCGTGGTGCACTCCCGGCATCGCCACAACGCCATGGCTACGCCGCCGCCACGGACGCGCCGCCGTCCAGCGGGATGTAGGTGAGCTCCCACTTCACGCTGCCGGTGTTGGAGGCCGCGCAGTCGAGCAGGATCGAGCCCGGCTTGAGTACCAGCGGCTGAGCCAGGACCTTGTTGCTCGGCAGGAAGTTCAGCGCGTCCTGCATCGCGGTGCCCGGCGTGCCAGTGATCGAGTACATGGTTCCGACCGCGTCGGCGGTGATGTCGAGCACCGCGCACAGGTCCTGCGTCGCGCCAGCATCGACCGGGTCGAACGTGAGCTTGGTGTTGTCGGCCTGCGTCTGGATGACGGTGGTCACCTCACCGACGAGGCTGGTGACCAGCACCTTGCCGCCGGTGATGGTGAACAGCGCGCCCGCCGCGGTCTGCGGGAGTGCGGCTGTCGCTCGCGCGACACGGATGCCGCGCAGCAGCGCACGAAGCTGATCGCCCTGGATGAGAGTGGACATTCAGGACCCTCCTCAGACCACGTTGCGCGGCAGGTTGGCGGGCTTACGCTGCTGCGTCAGATCGTGGACAACGGCGATGAGAATGCCGCCGTCGACGGTGACCTCGACGCAGTTGAAGCCGTCGGACAGCTGCGAGGCGTCGACGGTGAAGCACATCGCGTCGTTGGTGGTGTCGCCTCCCAGCGCCAGCGTGTCGTCCTGCTCGGCCATGGCCGTCCAGGTGCCGCCGACGCCCGGCGCCTTGTGCGGGTAGACGTCGCAGTCGAGTGCCTGCTCCGAGGCGCCGTCGATCGACTCCTTGATGGTGGCGATCGTCGTACCGTCGTCCTCGAACGTCACGAACGACACAGCGGCGGCGTTGGTGAGCGGAATGTGCACGCCCGACGCGGCCGGAATGACGTTGAAGACCCTCCCGAGTCCTCTCATGGTGCGCCCTCCTTGAGGGGGTTGACTGCCTCTACGGATGTGGCCCCGGCCAGGGCGTTACTGCTGGCCGGGGCTGGCGGATCAGGCCCGGTTCGCGATCTTCACGAACGGGGACAGGGTGTTGGAGCCGCTCTTCGGGGTGATCGCCGACTTGATCCACGGCGTGCCGTCCACGCGCTCGATCACGCGCATCGCCGTCTTGTCGTTACCGAACTTGAAGTGCGCCGACGTCTCCGCCTGCATCACCTGGCGGTCACCGATCAGGTAGTAGCCGAAGTCGACCAGGTTGATGTCGCCGGCGTCACCGACGGTGGGCACCTTCTCGGTGAAGATGACCGGCCGGCCCAAGATGCGCATCGGGGGTGCGGCCTCGCCGCCGCCGTCGCCGATCCACACCGCCGAGCCGCCGGTACCGACGGACAGGGCCATGGTGGCGAGCTCGGGGAAGGTGTCGTTGTTGGCCACCCACACCGCGCGGCTCATCGAGCTCGGCAGCATGCGGGCGTACATCTTGACCAGGTTCTCCCACAGGATCGTGTCGGCGGTCTGGCCGCTCTCCTTGGCGACGCTTACGGCGGCCGGGGCGTTGAGGTAGCCCAGCGGCTGGCCGACGCCGTTCCCGCTCGTGAAGGCGACGTCCTCGAACCAGGCGAGCGCCTCAGGGTAGGACTCGCTCATGAACTGGACGAGCGAGATGATGCTGTCCTGGAACAGCTCGTTGGGGACCTCGCTGTACAGGGTGAGCTTCTTGGCCACCAGCTCGATCCGGCCGAACGTCGGCGAGCTGTCGGTGAGGGTGCCGCCCTCCTCGGTCCAGTAGCCGGTGATGCCGCCGTAGACCGAGCTCGCGTTACTCGTCGAGTCGATCATCGGGTAGGGGACGGTGAGCGACTCCATCGGCACCACGCGCGCCCGCGACCGGACCACGGCCATCTCCAGCGCCACCCGCAGCAGCTCGCTTCGCAGGAACTCCGGGATCAGGAAGCCGCCGTCCGACGGGACGCTCGACCCGAACGAGTTCTGGATGCGGGCGATCGTGTCCTGCGCGGCCATCGCGGTCGCGCCCTTGGCCCCGTCCCACGTGGCGGTGAGGTAGTTCCCCCAGTCGGAGAACTCCTTGTCGAGCTTCGCGCCGGGCGCCTTCGGGTTGTAGTGGCGGGAGCGGGCGACCGGCGGGCCGTCCGGGGACAGGTTGAGCCGGTTGATGCCGTCGATCTGGTCACCGCGCAGGATGTCGGCGAACGCACGCTGCGTCTCGGCACGGACCTGCTCGGCGATGCCCGGGTCGGCTGCCTGCTGGGCCTTGGCGTACGCCTTGATGAACTCCTGCAGCGACTCAGTCGAAGCGAGGATGCCGCGGTATCGCCCCGGATCGCCGAACATCTCGGCCAGTTCATCGCTGTTGCGCGGCACGGGGATGTCCTTCGGCAGGACAGGTGTGGTCACAGCAGTGCCTCCCTCAGGCTCTCCCACTCGTCCTCGGTGGACGGCGGTGTGATCAGGTGGGCGGTTGTGTCCGCCCAGTCATCCGTCACCGGCTCGTCCACCGGGTCGGGGGGTTCGTTGTCGCCAGGCGAGACGGGGGTCTCGTCGACCTCGGCCACGGGCGAGGGCGTGGGGGCGGGGGTGGGGCTGGCAGGCACTGGCTCCTGCTGCTCTGCAATGGGGGGCAGAGCGGCCGCCACGGGGAGGGACGGCGCAGTAGGGGCCGGTGCCTGGTCAGGGGCAGGAGCAGCGACGGTGGCGACCGCCGTCGGCTCCTGGTCGCGGGAGGGGTGCGGCACCAGCTCGTCGGCGAGCCCCGCCTCGACCGCGGCCTCGGCGGTGTACCACGTCTCATCCCGCATGTAGGTCCGCCACGTGTCGATGTCGCCGCCAGCGCGGGCGGCGTAGATGCTGGCGAGCGTGGTGGACACCTGATCGAGGAGGGCGGCCATGGCCTTCATGTCGGCGGCATTGCCCCAGCACAGGCCGGACGCGTCGTGGATCATCGCCTGCGATCCGCGGTTCATGACCACGCGGTCGCCGGCCATGGCGATGAACGAAGCTGCGGAGGCTGCGAGGCCGTCGACTGTGACGGTGACCTGGCCGGGGTAGTCGATCAGCATGTTGTAGATCGCGAGCCCGTCGAACACGTCCCCACCGGGGCTGTTGATGCGGACATGCAGGTCTCCGCTGATGCTGGCGAGGGCGGCGGCGACGTCGGTGGCGCACACGCCCCAGTAGGAGATCTCGTCGTAGATCATCAGCTCTGCGCCGCCGCCCTCAGTGGCGGTGACCTTCGCCTGCGGCCGTACGAACCCGTTCGGCAGCGCCCTCGCGTCACGCTGGGCAAGGAACGCCTGGACCCTGGTGACGAGCGCCGGGTCGAGGGGGCGCAGGGTCTTGTTCATGATTCACCCCAATGCGGTTCGATCGTGCCGCGGCAGCGGATGGTCCCGAGGCACCCGAAATAGCCGCCATGCGGATAGCTCTCCCTCGCATCGCGGAGGGTGTCGAACCGTTCGCCGTTGACGTCGGCACACTGGACGCAGACGTTGCGGTCGCGCTCCTCGACGGCCTCGTACCAGGTCGGACCCTTGCCGTCGGTCTCGGATTGCTCGAGCGTCGCGTACCGGCCTTCGGCCTCGGCTGCCCAGATCGCGCCGCCGAGCTCGGCGCGCAGGCTCGCGTCGGACAGGCTCTCCATGTGCTCGCGCACCCGGGCGGCAACCTCGCGCCCGGTCATGCCGGGCGCCCACACGCGCAGTGCCTCACGGCCGGCGGCGAGCGCCAGGCCCGCGGCGAGCATGGCAGCGGTCGCAGCGGCCGAGGCCGCCAGCGCAGCAGCCAGCGCGCCGGCAACCGCCGCGGCGGCGATGGTGACGCCCTGCTCCTGCGCAGTCTCCACCATGCGCTCGCCGGCGGCTTCGGCCTGGGCTTGCATGACGGCCTCCAGCAGCGTCACCCCAACGTCGCTGGAGGCCGTCAGCGCGGACAGCCCCGCCCGGTCGTCCGCATCCACGAGAGCCTGTATCTGGGTGATGAGCTCGGTGATCTGGTCGTCGGTGACGCTGGCCCAGTCGGCGAGCAGCTCGTCGAGGCGTTCCTGCCAGTCCTCGCGCGTCTCCTCGGTCTCGGCCTGGGCGCGCAACCGGTGCAGCAGCGCGTCAGCGGACGGCGCCGGCCCAGGCGCGGGGAGCGCGGCCGGTGCGGGCTGAGCGGGAGGCTCGCGCCAGACGAGCGATTCCGGCAGCTCCAGCGCCTCGACCACGGATTCGCCGGTGAACCCGGCATCGACGTACAGCTTGGCCGCCTCGGCCTTGCTGGTGCGCTCGCGGTCGCGGACCTCGGCATCCGGCGGCACAGGGTCGGTGTAATCGAACTCCAAGTCCTTCGCCGTGTCGCCGAACAGCGGGAGGAAGTCGTTGTTCAACGCCGCCTTGAACCGCTCCAGCCTCGGCACGATGAGCATCTCCGCGAACCACGCCTTCGACGCCTCGGCAGTCGCCCGGTTGACGTCGTCGACATCGCCGACCGCGAACTTCGGCATGCCGAACGCCTCGCGGATCACGTCCCGGGCGACGCCGCGCAGCTCGGCGAACTGCATGTCCCGCATCGTGAACTTGCGGTCCACCCACCGGCCGTGCTCCAGGATCGCGACGCGGTGGGCGTTGGCGACACCGCGGTGCTGCTCGTTCCACCGCTCCCGAAGCTCGTCGAACTCGTTGTCGCCGAGCCTCTCGGGCACCTCGATGATGCCGCCGGGCTCGGCGGAGTTGAGGAAAAAGTTCCTGTTCCACTCGGCCGAGTACTTCGTCGAGTCGAGGTCGGTCAGGATGCTCTGGACTGGGCCCATGCCGCGGTACGGGTCGAGCGGGTTGGGCATGCGGAGCTGGATGACCTCGTCACGCTCCAGCGGTACTTGCTCGCCGTCCGGGCCGAGGTAGACGTATCCGCTGATGAACTCGGTCGGGTGCGGTACTGGGTAGATCCGGTCGGGGCGGACGGGCCACAGCTCCAGCGGGATTGAGCGGGCGCGCGGGTTACGGGCGATGACCCACCAGCCTTCGCCGGTCAGGTCGACGTGCTGCTGCTCGGTCTCGACGAACTCCTGGCGGGGCATGAACGGGTTCGGCCGGTTCCAGATGTCGAGGGCCAGGTGGCTGGTGACGGCGACGCGGTCTTCGTCGCGGCCCGTCTTGGCCTTGCGCCACAGCCCCCATTCGACCTGGCTGGTGGCGTTGCTGGTGCGGTGGACGATCGAGAACAGCGTGCCCACGCTGCCCATCGCCTGCATCTGCGCCGTGGAGTCGTTACGGCTCATGAACGGCATGGCCCAGCTCGCCGAGCGGCCGACGTACGGCACAGGTGCCTGGTTGCGCAGGCTGCGGACGAGGGCGCCGAGCGGGGATCTCATCTCCGGTCGCCGCCGCTCAGGGCCTCCAGGATCAGCAGGGAGACGCCTGCGACGGCCAGGCCGGCGGCGAGGTGCAGCGTCCATGCGGCGGCGGTCAGCAGGCCGAGGCCGGCGACGGACAGGACCAGCGTGCGAATGGCGGCCCAGCGGGGGAGGAGGCGTGCGGCGGCGCGGGCGGCGCGCACGGTGAGGGGGACTCGGGGACGGCGAGGTTTCGCTGCGGCTGTTGCGCGCTCAGCGGTGAACGCGTCCATGAACGTCGTCACGGGTGCGTCCGAAATGTCGCCATACAGCGGATGGTACAGCTATCAGGAGAATTTCCGGCAGATGTGACTTTTGGCAGGAAATATTTCTGCTATATCCATCTGATGCGCGGCCGCGCGCCGAGATCCTTCTGCGCGACCATGTACCGGAGAGCGTCCATCGCGTGATCGTTCTCCTTCACCGGGACCTCCTTCGGCGGCTTGCCCTCGGTCTGATCCCACACGTAGCCGCCGACCTCCTCCAGCGTGCACGTCGGCTTCTTCGCCTCCACCAGCCCGCGGTCCCGCTCCACCAGGCCGTCGCGCATCACGAACAGCCGCGGCCGGCCGTCACCCGCAGTGCGTAGCCTCGCCTGGACGGCTTGGATCCCGTCCGAGACGCCCTTGCGCGCCGCGATGGTGGACATGCCGAGATGCCGCTCCAGCGTGGCCCGGTCCTCGGCGTCGTGGTCGCAGATGACCGCACGCGGGCGCGGCCCATCCCACTTCCCCTCGGGGGCGACCAGGCGCAGGATCTGCTTGGCGTGGTCCTCCACGAGCGTCTTGGTCTTGTAGATCTCCCGCACCAGGTACAGGCGGCCGTCGGGGTCCTCGGCCCAGTCCTGCCACACGAACGGGTTGGTGAATCCGAAGTCGATCGTCCACCATCGCGTCCACGAGTCGGGGATCGGGCGCCGGTCGATGAGGTGGACCGACTCGTCCCACTGCTCGTAGATCATGCCTTCGGACGCCACCCACTTGCCCCACCGCATCCGCTCGTACCGGACTCCGACCAGGGAGTCGAGGCGGGCCAGGTACTCGCTGCCGTACTGGGTCCACTCCCCGTTCTGGTGCATGCGGGGGTTGTCCTCGTGCCGGCTGTAGAGCATCACGCAGCGGCCGGAGTCGGCGCGCTGCTTGAGGTGGTGCGTGGGGGCGCCGGGGTTCGTCGCCATGATCAGCTGCTGGCGGGACAGCTTCCCGTGCCGTAGCCGAGTGACGATCGTGTCGAGGTCCTCCGCGGTGACCTCCACAGCTTCGTCGACGAACGCCAGGTCGAACTCCGTCGAGAGCAGACGGCTTGCCCGGTCGAGGCCGCCCACGACGATCGTGGACCCGTTGGCGTACCGGAAGCTGGCCGGCTCCTGCGGGGAGCCGCCGAAGAACTTCACCGCGCCGGCGGCGAGCGCTTCGGCGGCGACCATCTGCCGGAACGTGACGAGCGTGGACGCGGTCAGGGAGGCGTGCGTCTTACGGACGATCAACGCGCGCACGCCCGGCGTGGCCAGACACGACAGGTGGAGCTTCATGAGCGCGGCCACGCTCTTGCCGGTGCCAGCCGCGCCCGACAAGCAGATCTCGCGGTCGGTGCGTTGGAAAAGCTCCAGCGCGGCGCCGCGGGGCTCGAACCGTACGACAGTGGGGGCGGACACGGTGGTCAGGTGAGGTCGTTGGGGTCGATGCCGACGACCTCGTAGCGGACGCCGCCGTTGACGTCGATCTGCTGCTTGACGGGGGTGTCCAGGCCGTCCAGCTTGCGGAGCGACTCCTGGATCTTCAGGAGTCTGTCGACGGCCGCGAGGATGGGCCCGTGGTCGACGAGCGGCATGCCGTCCCATACGACGACGCCGCGATTGTCGACGACGTAGTGGGTGGCGTCGGCGACCGCGCGGGCCCGCCGCGCGAGTTCGTCGAGCTGCATCCGCATGAGCTGGCGGACCTCGTCGGCCGGCTCTTGGACGGTGGCTTTGAGGGCACGTTGTACGGCGTCGTGGGCGCTGCTCTTGGAGGCGTAGCCGAGCCGGTCCGCGATGTCCTGGTAGCTGAGGTTCTGGGCGCGGAGGCGGCACGCCTCGGCGTCACGTGCGGCGGTGTCGGGGCTGCGGGTGAACTGGCCGTCGCCGCCTCGGGGTTTGGTCACGGGGCCTCCCTTCCTGATCTCAGGGTACGGAGGCCGCGCGCGATCCCGATGGTTCGAGTAGGTGTTCGAGTGGGTAGGGTTCGCGGGTGGCCGATCCTCCTCGCGTCTGGCACGACGGTCTCCGTCGCGAGCTGCTCGCGTGGGAGCGCCGCGCGGATGGGTGGTGGGCGCATCTGTGTCACGTCGCGATGCGCCCGCGACCCCTGCGGATGGAGGACGTCTTCGAGACCGTGGAGGACTGGCAGCCCGCCGCCGCTGTGCAGCAGATCGACGGCGAGGACTACAGCCAGGTCCCGCGCAAGCTCGCCGCTGATTGAGCGCCCGGGAGGCTGGTCACACGGCCGAATTCCAGACCTCAACCTGGACAGTCGCGGAGCTGTACCAGCTTCGCCCAGGGACACTCACATGCAGGCCCGGTCTTGCCTCCGCTTCGGACAGCCACTGCACGGTGCTGCCGCTGACGTGGTACGGGTGGTTGACGATGACCGCTGGGACGCCGTCCTTCGCCCAGCCGCTCATGTGATCGAGATAGAACGCCGTGTGGCCCCTTGGCGCGTCGCAGCCGTTGCACCGGCCTTTCTCCAGCCACGTCAGGCAGAGCGGAGCCGTCGACCGGGCCGGCCTGAGCCCGTGGCGTTTCGCCCAAGCCACCATGGCGACTCGGGACCGGAGATCGATGTTGGGCCCGTATGGCCAGGTGTCGCGCTTCATGCCGACGAGCTGTGCGTCCTCGGCCGAGTACGTCGCCTCGGGCAGCCACCACCACCGCGACCATTTCGTGCCGGGGGCAAGGGTTGCGGCGTCAACACCGAGGCGTGCCCCGGCCTGCCGGAGATCGGCATCGGCATGTCCTGCCTTGCTGCCCTCCTTCAGCAGGGACTCCTCCGTAGCCATGCCGTCCCTGCCTGCCAGGTATCCCCGTAGCCACTGCTCGGCGGCGTCCAGTTTGTCCACGCTGCTCTCCTCGGTGCTCATCGGTGGTCCGTGCGTTGGCGATGGTGGTGGCCGTGACCGTTGATCGGTAGCGGTTTGGTGAACCTGCCTGGTGCCAGGTCGGGGGCGCCAGGTCACGGGCGGCTCGCGCCTCGCCCGCGGAAGTCACGCAGCTGCATCCGGTCGAGCACCTCCCGGGCTCGCTCCACCCCGACGGCGGTCATCCGGTAGTAGTGCCGGGGTGGCCTGCCGTGGGCGTGGGCGCCGGCGTCTTCCCAGCGGGAGGTGAGCCAGCCGTGCGCTTCGAGCCGCTTGAGGATCACGTAGAGGGTGCCAGGCACGAGGCCGGTGGCGTCCATGAGTGCGCGGCCGTACGTCTCCTGCTCGGGGTTGGCGAGGAGCTCGCGCAGGACGAGCTTGGTCGGGGTGGTGAGGCGGACGACAGCATCAGCCACGGGGTTCCTCCTGGCGGTAGTCGAGCACGGCGTCGATGGCCGCGATGGCGGACTGCCATCCCCGGATGTAGGCGCGTCCGAGCTCGTCGGGGTTGGGCTCGAAGGGTTCGCGAGGGACGGCTCGGACGCGGGCGAGAGCGGCCACCGCGTCACGGAGCTCGGCGCGCAGGCGCAGGATCTCGGCGCGCTCCGCGTCGCGGGCGAGGGCCTGGACGAGACGCTTCCAGAAGTCAGCCATCGCTGTTCCTCACGGCCGAGGCAGCTTCGCCGTGCTGCGGGCATTCCGGGTGCGGGTAGGCCACAGGGTCGCCGACAGTGGGGACGCCTACATCGGACGCGTGGAGGCAGAGCCCATCGCATCTGGCGTCAGGGGTGCCGGCAGGGGTCGTCTGGGTGTGGTCTCTGATCTCAGCCACGGCTGGCCTCCGCTCTGAGGAAGTCGTTCAGGCCGTCCTCGTAGTAGGCGTTGAACACGCTGGTGAGGCTGTCGTAGACGGCGCGTGTGACTTCGTGGTCGAGGCCCTGCTCGCTTGCGCTGGTGGGCGAGAGACGCCCGAACGCTTTGGTGATCATCGCAGCCTCTCGGATGGTCAATTTGGCGGTGACCAGCCTGGGCATCTCGTTGTCGTCGAAGTGGATCGACTGGATCTTCACGGGTTGGGCCTCCTCAGGCGTCGTTGGAACGGGATGACCTCGCGCGTGCCGTCGGGCCGCTGGACGAGGACGTTGCGGGGTCCGCCGCCGGGCCCCCACCCGACGAGGACGGTCACTGGCTCGGGTGGGGTGCGGTGGCCTGACAGGCGGTCGCCTGGGTCGAGGTAGGTGCGGCCGATCATCGAGTTGGCCACGGGTCAGCCCTGCTCTGACACGGGGATGGTGCGGAGCGATGACCACCACGACGGCCCCGAGGTGAACCCGTTGGCGTCGTGGTAGATCAGGTACTCCCACGAGCCGTCGTGCATAGGGCCCTCGACAGCGGCGACGTTGCCCGTCCCGTTGGCTCGGGCGCTCTGGTACTGCTGGCCGTGGTGACGAACACGGGCACCAACGGGCAGGCGCTCCTCGGTAAGGCCGGCGGTTTTCAGGTCCTCGGCGCACGCGGCCGCCCGCTCGTGCGGCATGCGCTGGGTGAGCACCTCGACGGCGCGGGCCCGGGTGATGGCGGGTAGGCCGGCGGCGGCGAGCTGGGTGGCGCAGCGTTCGGCGGCGGGCCAGGACATGCGGCACTGGAGGATGGCGGCGGCTTGCTCTTCGGCGCTCATCGGTTGGGTTCTCCTCGGGGGTTGGGGCGGCCTGTCACGTGAGCAGCGCGTAGCCGATCCCAATGAGGATCAGGGCGACGAGCAGGTAGAGCAGGGCGATCAGGGCCATGTTGAAGGGGGTGGGACGCCGCACGACGTCACCTCCGTCCAGGGGTTGGGGTGGCCCGGCGGAGAGCCGGGCCAGGGGGCTCAGTCAGCGTTCGCGTGAGAGAGGTCGTCGGCCAGGCGAGCGATCACGTTCAGAACGTCCGTCCCGGCCATGCCTGCGTGGGCGAACGGGCCGAGCGAGAACGCGACGTTCAGCAGGACGTCCACGGCTGACGGGCTCGGGCCGAGCTCGCGCTCGAACGGTTCGCGCACCATCGCGGCGGCCTCGTCCAGTGCCTTGGAAGCGTCCTCGTGGGCGTAGCGGCGGCGGGACTCGCGGATGCTGTCGAGGATGCGCTGTCGGTCGTAGCCGTCGATGGCGACCAGGCCGCGCTGGGTGTAGTAGGCGGCGATCTCGTCAGGGGTCATCACGATCTCCTCAGGGGTTGGGGGTGGCCCGGCGGGCGCCGAGCCAGAGGGTCAGGCGGTCGCGGCGCGCGTGAGCTGGTCCCACTCGGCGCGGTCGGCGAGGATCAGGGTTTCCATCTCGCCGTCCTCCAGCCAGGGCAGCAGCGGGAAGGCGATGGAGCGGCGGGAGAGGTCCCGCATGAGCACGCTGGCGGCCCACTCCTCGCCGCGCTCGCGGAGGATCCTCTTGGAGTGGGCGACCGCGCAGGGGTCAACGAAGCGGTTCATCGCCGCCTCAGCGCTGCCCTGGACGGCGAGGGCGACGAGCTGCTCGGGTGAGAGGGCGGTGCGCATATCGGTTCTCCGTTCGGGGTCAGGGGGTGGGCCAGCCGGGAGCCGGGCCAGAGGTCAGGCGGGCTAGCGGAAGCAGCTGCAGAGCAGGTGCTCGTGGACGTCGCCCCACGGACTGATCAGCCGGTTGCAGCGGGTGTGCACGTACGCCTTGCCGGGGTCGGTGTAGTGCTCGCCGTAGCAGCACACGAGGAAGGACTCCTCGACGACTTCCCCGGCGAGGACGGCGGGGTGCTGGTCGTTCACGAGGCGGATCCGTCGATGCTGTTGATGATCTCGGCTGCGTCGGCGAGGTCCTCGGGGTGGGCGTCGGAGTAGGGCACGTACACGCTGGTGTCGCGGCCCGGCTCTGCGACGCGGTAGTAGACCGCCCACGGGTAGTCGCTGCCGTCCTCGTCGACACCGGGCATGACCAGGTGGAACAGCCAGCCGGGGGCGGAGCCCAGGTAGCCGCGCAGGTAGTCCGAGTTGGCACCTGCCGGGATGACCGGGGTCTTGGTAGTCGTGAGCGTCATCACTTCTCCTACGTGGGCGGGGCTGGGTCAGGGAGTGGAGCGGGGCCCGGGTTGCCCCGGGCCGGGGACTGTTAGGCGTCGTCGCGGGTGCAGTCGGCGAGGATCGCCTCGATGCGGGCCATCTCCGCGTCGTAGTCGTCCTCCAGGGCGCGGGCGGTGTCGTGGTCGTCCTCGGCGCGGGCGGCCGTGAGAGCGGCGAGGATGTCGGTGATGTTCACGTCGTCTCCCTGGTCGGGGCTTGGGGTGGCCCCGCCCGGGTGGGCGGGGCGCTGGAGCGTCAGGCGACGCGGCGGGCCGGGGTGGCGGTCATGAGGGCGACCGCCGCGCGGTGGTAGCAGGCGTACCGGCCGCGCTGCCCGGCGGGGCACGTGCAGCCCGAGGTGTGGACGAGGTAGGTGGTCGAGCCGTCCGAGCTGACGGCGGTGTAGAGGCCGGGGCGGCTGGTGGGGAGGATGCCGCCCTGCTCGATCAGGTCGCGGGCCTTCTCGATGGCCTGGGGCTTGTAGCCGTCGAGGTCGGCGGTGAGGGTGATGACCCACCGGCCGGCGACCTTGGTGGCGGGGAGCTTGCCGGTCTGGGCCCAGCGCTGGGCGGTGCGGATGGAGATGCCGTGTGCGGCGGCTGCCTCGCGGGTGTTCACCTGAATCTCCATGACCGCTCCTTTGTTGCGCTGTCCTATTGCGCAACACGTTAGCGCATCACCTCTGGATAGCGCAACACATAAGCGCTATCGTCTTGCGCATGACCGAAGCGAAAGACCCACTCGCCACCCTCGACGCCAGCACGCAGCGCTACCGCACGACCGAAGCCGCCCACGAACAGTCCCGCCAGGACGTCATCGCCGACGTACTCGCGGCCCTCCGCGCCGGCGCCCGCCCAACCGACGTCGTCGACCGCTCACCGTTCACCGCCGCCTACGTGCGCAAGCTCGCGCGGGACAACAACATCGAGGCCGCGAAGAAGGGCAAGGCCAGCCAGTAGAAGCGCCACGGGCCGTCATGCCAGCGCCGCCAGCTCGAGACCCGGCAGCGGCACCAGCTCGTAGCGCACCGGCCTGGCCGGGTTGCGCTCGGGCGCGTGCGCGATGTCAGCGCGCGGGTGGCCGCAATCGCAGCTGCACGCCCACCGGCACCGGCGGCCAGCGAGCCACACCATCGCCAGGTGGCTGCGGTGCCAGCCGGTCGCCGACGCGGTGGGGTACCGGTACGGCCGGCGGAAGCTGGCGACGCCTTGGCCACCGCGCACGGCGATGATCGTCTCGTACTCGTACATCGGCGTGCCCATGTGGCAGCGCGAGTGCCGGCCGGGGTCACGGGAGTTGAGGCACGGGCCGTTCCACTGGCAGGCGCAGGCCAGGTAGAAGCCGGGCACCTCGGCGTGGACTTTGCGCATGGACTGGGTCCAGGCGTACTCGCGGACCCAGGCCGCCTCATCGGGCGTCATGACGCCGCCCGGGTGCACGGCCCGCAGAAGTCCTCGCCGCCGTGGTGGCTCCAGCCGTACTCCTCGCTGGCCCGCCGTACGGCTGTCTGGACGTCGCCCGCGTGGATCCGGCAGTAGGCGCCGCATCCCTCGGTGTCGCACGTGAGGGCGATCTGAGCGCTCATGGTCGGCTCACCTCCTGCGTGCGCACTACGTCGACTGGTATGCCGCCGAGCAGCTGTCCCTCGGGTGTGACGGCCAGCTGGTAGCCGCGAGCGGTGACGGCGTACCAGGCGTGGGCAGGGGCGCCGGTCCCGGATGTCTGGTCAGCCCGCCGGATCGTGACAGAGCCGTCCCCATGTAGGAGTTGATCGCTAGCTGTGTAGCCACCGCAGGCGCATCCCGGCTTCCCGCACGCGTCGCCGCGCGGCCCCTCGGTGACGGAAGGACCGGCGCGGTAGTGATGCATCCGGCCGGCGACCATCGGGCACGCCTGGCGGACGTAGGCGGCGCACTCGGGGTGCAGGGGCGGCTCGTCGAAGTAGCCGCCGTCGGCGATCTGGTTAGTGCCCCCGAGGAACACCATGAGTGGGCTGTGGGGCTGCCCGCAGGTCTGGCAGCGCCGCTCGGTCCAGGCCTGCCGCCACCGGGTGCCGTGGATACCGCGGAAGTCGAGCGTGCCGTCGGCAAGGGTGATGTTGACCCAGGGTTGGACGAGGCCGCCGACGGTGGACCGGTGAGCGAGCCGTACAGGGATGGGCGGGCGGACGTCAGTCACGGCCGGCCTCCCCGCTGATCTTGTGGAGGTCGTCGACGAAGCGCTGCACCGCGGCGAGGAACGCGGCCTGATCGCGGAGGTTCTGTCCGCCGCCGCGGTGGTAGGCGGTGGCTTCGAGGATGGGGCCGAGGGCCTGGAAGTGTTCGCAGATGGTTCGCATCTGGTCGAGGTCGAGGCTGTCGGCGAGGGTCCTGAACGCGCGAGCGGCGCCTGCGAGTAGGTCGAGGGCGTCGGTGTAGGTCGTCTCGTCTACCGCGATCTTGTCTGTGGTCGGCTCAACCAAGGCGCACCTCCCCAAGAGCGGCCACCCGCTCGAGCAACTCCAGCCGCGCGGCCTCGGCAGCCGGCACGCTGCCGTTGCTGAGGGCCTGGCCAATCCGTCCAGTGGGAGACAGCTCGCCAGCGATGGCGGCCAGGACCTCGTGCGCTTGGTCGAGGCGGGCGGCGGTGTCGAGGGCCCGTTGCTCGCCACGCGGCCGGGGGCGGAGTTCGGCCGCGCCTTCGACGAGCAGGTAGCCGACGCTGCGCACGGCGCACAGGCGGGAGCCGTCGTCGCCCATCGCCTTGCGTAGGCGCACGATGTTCATGTTGAGCGCGCCCAGCCATGCGCCGGCGGGTTCGGCCTGCCACGCCAAGCGGTACAGGTCTGCGTGGGCGACGATGCGGCCGGGTTGGGCGGCGAGCGCGGCGAGGATACGGAACCCGGCCAGGGGCAGCGCCAGGCGCTGCCCGTCGCGGGTGGCGGTATAGGCGGCCAGGTCCAAGATGATCGGCTCAGTCACGGCCAGCCTCCTCGATGGTGGACGGAGGGGGCTCGGCGTGGCAGACGTGGCTGGGGGCGCCCTCCCACTCGGCCCAGGCGCAGCAGTAAGGGCGGGTCTGGTCAGCCACGGCCGCCGCCCTTGAGCTCGGGGCGGCGGGACAGGATGTCCTCGACCTCTGAGTAGATGTTCTCGGAGTACCAGGTCTCCTGGCCGGGCGGCGCGGCCCCTTCGAGCAGTTCCCAGGCGCCGATGACGCACTCTTCCAGTACGCGGATGCGGGCGCGCAGTTCGGTCATCTCGTCAGCCACGGCCGCCTCCGTTGATCTCACGAGCGAGTGAGAGGGCCGGGCACTCGCTGTCATCCCAGCCGCAGTCGTAGGTGCTGTGGTCGCTGGCGTGGTCGTCCAGCCAGGCGGCGAGCGGCTCTGCTAGGCCTGGGTGGGCGAGGGTGATCCAGTCCGCGTCTGGCTCGTAGAGGCGGTCGGCGATGCAGGGCGCGCCGTAGAGCTGCACGTCGGCGGAGATGACTGCCACGCCGACATCGCATCTCGCCCAGGGGCCGCCGTGGGCCTCGGCTGCGGTGTGGCGCAGCTTGGCTGCGGCGGTGCCCAGCTCCTCGACTGGGTTGATCTTGGTGTCAGCCACGGTCGGCCTCCGTCGCGGTGCGGCGGTCGATGGCCTCGATCCAGCAGACGGCGGTTGCCGCCACCTGAACGAGCTCGGCACGCAGCTTGGCCGCATCGTCCTCGGCGAGCGCTTCGTAGACCTCTTCAAGGAGGACGTGTCGCCACGTCAGCTTCCCCTTCGCGGCAGCGGCCTCGACGATGTACTTCCAGTCCCGTGCCAAGCAGCCATACATGATCTGTTTGGTGCCGTCGGGGTGGTTCTGCTCGCCCCACTTGGCGTCCTGGCGGGCGCGCTCGGCCAGCACATCGGCGAGCGGACCGGCCACCAGGTGCTCGCCGACGATCTGCATGGCGCGGCCGGCGCGCAGCCAGCAGTAGGAGCACGGCTCGCGCCGTTCGATGTACTCGTGCATGTGGAGCGACTCGTTGCCGTGGTGGTACTCGGCGAGCTTCCGCACGAGCTGCTCACGGCCGGGGCCGGCCATCCGCTCGGCGATGGCGCTGTAGTAGGAGGTCATCATGCTCCTCGGGGTCGGCGGCCAGTCAGGTCGTAGGCCGCTCGGGTGTCTGGGTTGGACAGGACGTCGTACGCCTCGGTGACGGCCTTGAACCGCTCGCGGGCGTCGTCGGCGGGGTTGAGGTCGGGGTGCAACTGGCGGGCCAGCCGCCGGTACGCCGTCCGGATCTCCTCAGGAGTGGCCGTAGGGCTCACGTCGAGCGCCGCGTACAAGGCCCCTGCGCGGGGCTGTGCGAGCCGTGGCGACCTTGGCGGGTGCGGAGGCGGCTCCTGGGACGCACGAGTCCTCTGAGGCCTGCACGTGGCCGCGTGGGGCATCATCAGCCGCTCGTACGGCAACAGCGGTAGCTCGGCCGTCACCCTGCGGGATCGGAGCGTGCCGCCGGCGTCGCGCATCACCGCGGTGTTGCCCTCGGGGTGTGGGTCGGGGTCGACGGCGAAGGCCTTGCCCGCCTTGGTCATGGTCCAGCGGATGGGCTGTCCGCAGCCGCCGCGGCCGCCGCGTTGGTGGCAGGTGCCGAGGTCGGCCTTGCTGAACATGTCAGCCCTGCTCCCTGGCCATCCGCTCGAGTTCGGTGCGGATCGCGTCGAGGCGGTGCTGCCCAAGTCCGGGGAGCGCCCGCAGATCGTCGTCCGTCTGCTGGGCCAGGTGTCCGATGGTCGTGATGCCGCCGTCGGCGAGCGGGTTGCGCACGTGCCAGGTCAGCCCGGGTAGCGCGCTGGCGATGGGTGTGTAGTCGGGTAGGCGGGTCTGGGCGGCGAGGTCGCGGATGCTTGTCATGGGGTGTCCGTTCGGCTGGTCAGGGGTTCGGCTGGCGGGGGGTGTCTCGCGGTGGCAGATGTGCTGTTGCCGGCGGGCTTTGTTGATCGCTCGGCGGGGCAGGGTGATGGGCCAGGTGAGTGCCGAGCCGAAGATCATGAGTGCGCCCATGAAGGTGCGGATGCCGAGGTCGTCCCAGAACTCGACGAGGGTGCGGTGGTGTCGCATCCGGTCTCGGCAGGTGTCGCACATCTGGAGGGGGTCTTTGGCCTCTTGGGCTTCGATCTCCTTGATCAGGGTGGGGATGGTGGCGGCGGCTCCGAGGAGGTAGAAGATCCAGGCGATGTCGGCCGGGTTCATGGCTGCTCCTGGCGGGTGAGGGCTTGGCGGGCGAGTTCGGCGCCGCGGTGGGCGACGTCGGGGGTGGGGGCTCGGCGTGGTGTGAGGGGGTCGCGGGTGTCGGGCACGAGTTCGCGGGGGTGGGCGTGGCCGTCGACCATGAGGCGGGCGAGTCCGACGAGGGCCTGTTCCCAGGTGGTGCCGGTGATGGCGGCGGAGGCGAGGGTGGCGCGGACGTCGTTCTCGTTCCAGTCGGGGCGTACGGCGATGGCGAGGGCGACGAGGACGTCGGTGGCGCGTTGGATGGGGGCGCCGGGGGTGGTGGAGCGGCGGCGGTTGGCCGCGCGGCAGTCGGGGCACATCCGCGGGTCGGCCAGGCCGTGAGCGCAGGGGGTCATGCGGGCCTCCTCCGGGCGAGGTTGGCGGCGTGGATGACGAGCTGGGCGCGCGGGGTCGTGGCGCCGAGTTGGGCGCGGGCTTGGTCGAGGAGTTCGTGGCCGAGATCGGGGAGCGTGGCGAGGAGGTCTCGGGCCGCGTCGTACTCGTTCGGGGTGGGGGTGTCGGGGACGGCGACGAGGAGGGGCGGCTGCCGGTATTCGGGGGGCGATGACTTCTCGGCCGAAGGCTCTGCGGGCGGCTTGGACTTCCCTTCCTCCTCAGGTTGGAGATCTACGGAGGAGTCGTCTTTGGTAGGTGGTTGGTAGGTCTTGGTAGGTGGGCGGGTGCTGCACCCGGTGTTCTGGGGGGCAGCACCCGGTGTTCCGGGGGGCAGCACCCGGTGATTACTCGCGAGTAGCTCGTTATCGGCGGGTGCAGCACCCGGTGTTCTCGGGTTATCCACCGGGTTATCCACAGGTGGATCAGCGGGTGCAGCACCCGGTGTTCCAGTCGCGGGAGAGTCCGTCTTCGGGGCGCGGGTGCGCTTCGGAGGAGGCGGCTGAACACCCTCCGGGACGATCAGCGTCCGCTCGTCCGGGTCGAGCATCGCCACCAGGAAGGCGAGATTCTCGGGGATGGCGAGCTTGTACTCGTCCGCCTTCGCGGCGCGGCCGGCGGAGCTGCCCTCGAACACGCGGATCAGGAGGCCGATGTCGCGTAGCCGGGCCAGGCACAGCCGTACGGTCTTCTCGTCCTTGCGGCAGACCCGGGCGAGGCGTTCGACGCTGGGGCGGATGCGGGTCCCGTCCGGGTTGCCGTAGGTGACGGCGACCATCGCGACGTGCTGCACGGTGTCGGACCCGACGCGCTTCTTACCCGCGCCGAAGCCCAGCTCAGCGCGCCGCACCACCCGGACCCACGTCCAGAAGATCGGTTCTCCGCCCGTCATGCTCCCTCGTTCCCTTGCGCGATCACTCCTTCCTGGGCGGGGCCTGTCTTCGTAGCCACTCCTCCGCTCGGTCGCGGATGTCGTCGCCTGCGCCCCCGTGACGCAGGCGGCGGATGGCGTCCTCGCCGACGTCCATCTGTACGGCGAGGCGCCACAGCGTCAGGCCGAGCTCGCGGCGGCGGGTCTCGATGGCGGCCGCCAGCTCCTGGGGCGTCATCGGATCCTCCGCAGCCCGCGGAACGGCCGCACGGTCACGGTGCCGTCGGCCCGCCGTACGGCCACGTTCCTCGGCGCTCCAGGCGGCGGGGTGACCCAGGTCAGCCAGGCCGGGCACGGCGGCACCGGGCGAGCGCGCGACGGCAGGACGAACGCGGCCACGACCGTCACCAGCTCACCGCCGAGCAGGTAAGAGCGGCCGGTCATCGCATGACCGCCGGGTCTGGCACCCACCGCATCGAGCCGGGCAGGCGCGTGTCGCCGGGCTCGTGGTCGCGGCAGGCCGGCCACCAGGAGCGCACGTCGCTGGCCTCCCCGTGGGAGACGCGCGGCGGCCCGAGGGTCTCGTACTGCTCGGCGCTGGAGCCGCCAGGGAACACGCACTTGGGGTAGCTGCGGGTGCGGTACTGCAGGACCTGGCGCCAACGGCAGTTGCCGCAGCGGCGGCCGAGCGCGTCGCGGTCGTCGTGCGCGGCGGCCTGCTCGTGCAGGGCCTGCCCGGTGAGCGGGTGCCGGCCGCGAGAGAGCATGTCCGCCTGGCGCTTGGTACGGCGCACGCCAGGTGACTCTCGCTCGGTGGGAGCGGCGGGCGGCGGGGCTTCGACGTCGAAGAGGGCGAGGTCCATCACCAGCGCTCCCGCCCGATCTGTGCCTTGGTCAGCCGGTCGAGCTCGGTGGCCAGGACGTGGTTCGTGGCGCGCTCGCGCAGCAGCTGCTCCCGGGTTCCGGTTGCGTGGTGGTCGGTGAGGCCGTGCTCTTCCCACCGCGCCAGGACGCCCTTGATGCCGTCGTCGAACTCGAGCTGGAGACGCATCGAGTCGTTCTCGCTGCGCAGCCGCGCGCACCGGCGCTCCAGCTCAGCGACGCGGGCGCGGGCCGCCTTCAGCTCCTGCCGGTGGAGGGCGGAGAGTTCGGCGTCGGTCGGGCCGACGGGTTCAACGATGGGGGCGATGGAGGGTGAAGGCTGGCGGGCGAGCGCGGCCAGCATCTGACCCCAGAAGCTGTCAGCCTTCATACCTGCCCCCTGTGGTCGCGTGAGGACGTCTGGGACTTCACGCGGTGCGTGGGACGGCGGCCGCGGCCGATGCCCTTGAGGGCGGTCCGGCGGGTCTTGCGCCAGACGCGCTGCTCGGGCCGCATCACGCCTGCCCTGCCAGTTCGTCGAGGACGTCGGCGTGACCCTCAGCGATCCGCGCGACGTGGCGCAGGGAGCGCAGCGCGGCGGCGAGCTCGTGGCTGGCGTCGGTGTGGTCCTGGAAGGAAAGCTCGCCGTCTTCGCCGCCGACGGACAGGCTGGAGAGCAGGCTCGTTGCTTCCACGAGCGCGGCTTTCGCGATGGTGATCTGCTCGCACACCGCGTCGGCGATGCGCGCGTCGGTGGCCAAGCGCCGGTCAGCCAGGTCGATGGCCTCGGCATCCCGGGGTGACAGTTCGAGGGTCATGGGTGGCTCCTTAGACGGCGGTACGGTTGGCCCGTAGAGCGCGGCGCTGGGCCGGGGTGGTACCGGCCCAGATGCCGTCGTCTACGGCGTTTTCGAGGGCCCATGCGAGGCACGCCTCGTAGCAGGGGCAGGGACGGCAGACATTGCGGGCCTGCTTGAGCTGCCGCTTGCCTGCGGGCCCGTCGTAGGAGACGGGGAAGAACAGCTCGGGGTCGACGTCGCGGCACGCCGCCCGCTTCACGACTCCTCCCGGGTGGCCTGCGCGGCCAGGCGCTCGTCGGCGCGGATGACGTACTCCCAGCACTGGCCGCACGCGATATCCCCGAGGCGGCGGCGGCCGGTGTGCTCGCGGGTGTCGCACACCTTGGCGGCCTTCTTCGCGAGCGGGTGGGTGTGGGTGAGGTAGTCGGGCTCCCACGTCCAGTCGGTACGGCCGCCGCCTGCCTGCTTGCGGGCCTTGGCGCGGTGCCGCTTGACGAGGTCGAGGGCGTCGCCGACGGCGAGCTCGCCGCGCCGTACCCGGTCGCGGGTCTTGACGTCGAGGTCGAGCAGCGCGAGAGAGCGGCTGACGGTTGCCTGGGACAGGCCGGTGTTCTTGGCGATCCGCGTCGCTGTGTAGCCGTGCTCTTTCTGTAGCCGACCGAAGGCTTCAGCTTTCTCGATCGGCCCGAGATCGGCGCGCTGCACGTTCTCCACGATCATCAGCTCGATCGCGGTGGCCTCGTCGACGTCGCGGCGGATCACCGCGGGCACGGTCGCGAGCCCGGCCTCCACGGCGGCGGCGCGGCGGCGATGTCCGGCGAGCAGCTGGTAGTGGTCGGGCTTGTCGGGGTGGGGCTGGACGGTGAGCGGCTGCATGAGGCCGTGCTCGCGGATGCTGGCGGCCAGCTCCGAGATGTCGCCGACCGTGTCGCGGATGTTGCCGGGATGGTCGTGAATCTGGTCGAGCGGGATCTCGACGACCTGAGTGGGCCCAGGAGCGGGGCGGGAGGCGGGCTTGGCGTCGGGGGTGGGCTCGGTGAACACCGTCGCCGGCACCACCGGCGCGGGCTTGGCCGGGCGCGCGGGCTTGGCCGGCTCGGCGGACGCCGGGTTGCCCTGCTTGCGCGCCCAGTCGAGGAGCTCCTCGTTGATGCTTTCGGGGATGCGGACCTGGTTGCCGGGCTGGCCGGGGTCGTAGACGCACGCCGTCTTGGGGTGGACGAGCCAGCCGGTTTGCCCGTTGATCAGCGCGCGGATCGAGCCGATCGGCCACGACACGCGCTCGGCGGCGGCTTGCATGCTGTGGCCGACGGCGAGCAGGGCGAGGGCCTTGGCGACGTCTGGGTGCATGGCGGTCATGGGGTACTCCTCGGGGTAGTCGGGGCGGCGGCGCGGATGTCCAGGCGCCAGCCGTACGCGGTCAGCCATCGGGCCAGGCCCGGCAGGGACGGGGTCATGCGCCCGGCCTCCCAGTGCGAGATCTGGCGAGGGTGGACGCCCGCGCGTTCGCCAGCCTCGGTGTAGTTCCAGCCGTTGGTCAGGCGCTGATCGCGTAGCAGGGCGATCAGGTCAGTGATGCTGTGAACCGGGGCCGTCCACTCCCAGCCTTTCCGGACGATCACCTGCTGGCCGAGCACGTTGGCCCACACCAGCAGCCGCGATGGGGTGGGCAAGCCGTGGCCGCGCTCCAGCGTGCACATGGCGGCCTGGCCGATACCGAGGCGTCGGCTGATGTACTTCTGTGCCCTGCCCTGCTGGATACGTTCGGCGCGGAGGATCACGGCGAGGTCGCGCGGGTCAGCCACGACGGCCGCCCGTGCGGGCCGCGCGCCGACGGGTACGCCGTGTGGCGAGGGCGTGCAGCCTGCCACAGCGGCACTCGACCTGCTCGGCAAAGGGCTCGTGTTCGAGCAACTCCGCGGGAGTGCTGTAGCCGGTCAGTTCCGGGCGCGGGCATTCCACCATGGCCAGGTACTCCTCTCGCGGCCACAGCTCGTCGACGAGGTTGCCGAGGTGGACGTCGTAGGCGTCGATCCCGTCGGACCACGTCTCCAGGTGCCCGGGCGGGAGGACGACGATGTGTTCGAGGGAGTCGAGAGCTGCGAGACGGCCGGACGGATGCGCGAGGCGGGCGGCCAGTTCGGCGTTGGACGGGCCGCGCTGTGCCAGCAGCCGTTTGGTGATCGCGTTCAGGGCGCCGGCGATGAGGACGACAAGGATCGCGGCGGCGAGGGCCATGCCGGCGATCTGGGGGTCGGTCATGGGGTCAGCTCCAGGAGTCGAGGCGGCGGGGGATGTCAGCCCAGCGGCGGGTGTGCGCGTCCCACAGGTCGCGGAGGCGGCGGGCGGGGGAGCGGTGGCGGCCACGTGTGCGGCGGCGGACCGGCCACCACCGGCCCGTCACGGCTCGTCCAGCGGGTCGGGGCCCTCCTGGGCCTTCTGCGCGGCGTGCGCCGTGATGAGGCGGTCGAGGGACGCGTCGGGGTCCTTGCTGAGTTCGGGTGCCTGCCACATGCCGGTCTGCGGGATGCTGTTCTGCGCCCCTGACCAGACCTGCTCATGCGTGGCGCGAGCGCGTTCGTCGAGGGCGCCGAGGCGGTTGCGGTAGCGGGTGATGGTGGCGTCGAGTTCGGCGCCGAGGGTGTCCTGTGCGTCGATCTCTGCCATCAGGCGGGTGCGCTCGCGCTCCCAGTCGCCGGCGGCGATGGCGAGCTGCCGGTCGAAGTCCTCGCGCTGCTCTCCGACCTCGCGGCGCTGCTGCTCGGCCAGGGCGAGAAGCGAGCGCATGCGCTCGGCTGCGGTCTCGGTGAGGGGCGCGGCGTCGGTGGCCGGGTAGGGGTGCTGGTGCGTGGCGGTGTTCACGCGCTCTCCCTCGTGGTCTGGTCGGCGAGCTGGGTGGCGAGGTGTTCGGGGGTGTCGGCGTCGAGGGTCATCGCGAGGCCGCGTTTGGCCTGGTCGGCGGTGAGGTGGCCGAGGCGGGTGGCGTAGCAGTGGGGCGGGAATGCCTTGCTGCCGTCGCTGACCCAGATGGACCATCCGGGGTGCTCGTCTTGGAGGGCGGCGAGCGGTTCGGAGAGGGGCTCTCGGCCGGTAGAGTGGATCATGATTGCTCCTGTTTGTGCTGTTCGGGAGTGGTGCTGCCGCCCGCCGGTGCGGGCGGGCGGCAGCGGGGGCTAGAACGGCGGGTCGAGAGAGAACGGGCACCACGGCGACGCCGACACGGTGCGGACCCAGCCCGTACGCGACCGGTCAGCGATAGCCGCGTCGATCTGCTCGCCGGTCGCAAGCTCTGCATCAGGCCCCGGCGTGGAGCCATCGGTGATCGTGTACTCGTGGCGCTCGGTGGCGCGCAGCTGCTCGATCTCCACCCGCGCGGCATGCAGCTCGGCGACGAGCTCGGGCAGGTAGGTCACCAGAGCGCGAGTCCCCAGGCCGATGCGGTCGAGCATCCTGGGCGCCCACTCGTCGTAGGCGGCCTGGATCTCCTCCAGGTCGAGCGGCGGCTCCGGCTCGGGCTCCCCTGAGGGTTCGGGCTCGTTCAGAGCGGTCAGGTCGATGTCGTTGCCGAACTCGTCCTCGACGATCATGTGTTGCTCCTCGGGGTGGCAGTGGAGCGCGCGGCCAGGCCGGGGAAGCCGGACCACAGGCCCACAGCGGCGATGTGCGGACAGAGCTCGCTCCGCCAGCACGGGCAGGACCAGCGGCCGACGAGCGGCTCTGTGGCGTCGTAGACGACCTGGTAGCGGCCGTTGTGGCCGTGGACCGTCGCCACCACCAGCGCGGGAGCGGAGGCGTCCGGGACGGTGGCGACGGTGTGGGCGCGTACCTGGCCCTCGCGCAGGTACGCGAGGGCACTGGAACGGAGGTCAGCCATCGGCCTTGACCAGCCGATGCGGAGCGATCGGGTCCTCAGCCACGCTCCCGGCGGCGAGTTCAGGCAAGAGGCCGCCGATCAGCTCCCACAGCTCACCCGACTGCCAGGCAGAGGCGACCAGCTCAGCAGCGTCAGCGGACAGAGTGACGGCCACGGTCGGCTCGCCCGCCGAGACGGTCACGCCGGGGATCTCCTCGCCGTCGGCGGTGACCGCGACACCGGCCTTCTTTGCGACGGTCAGGATCGCGTTGAGGTAAGCGGGCCGAACGCGGGTGACAGTCGTGGTGACCGTCTCCCACTCCTCCGGCCGGTTGGCGACTACCCACGCCTCGAACGCGGTCTGATCGGTGACCGTCGCCTGCGTCGTGCCCTTCCGCAGTTGGACGTGTCCGACAGCCCGCTTGCCGAGGGCGCCGGCGAGCCGGTCGCCAGTCACCCATCCCTCGCGTACGGCGGCGCGGTCGCTGTCGTCGCTGTCCTTCAGGACGTCCTTCAGGACGCGGGTGATCACCAGGCGGAGCGCCTGCTCTTCGCGGGTCATGCCGCCTCACCAGCGCTCAGCTCGGCGTTCAGAGCCTTGATGCGGCGAGCGATGTGGTCGGCCTCGGCCTGCGAGATCTGACCCGCCTTGAGCGATGCCCCGGTCGCCTTCCAGCATTTCGTCAGGTCCTCGATCGTGGACGCCTCTTCGGCCAGGGTGAGCAGTTCGATAGCGATCTCGGAGAGATCGTCGAGATCGGGAGACTCCGACCCGGCCTGCGCAGGGGTCATCTGCCGCGCCTCGGACTGGCCAACTCCGCAACCCAGGGCCTCGAAGACGAGCTTCTCCAGCGTGAAGTCAGGCATGGGCTGTGGCTTGTCGACGCCCGGCCTGATCCCGGCGTGAACCGACCGGGCCCCGATCACCATGGGCGGGCGCTCGCGAGACAGCTGGATCCAGACGGAGGCGTCGAAGCTGAGCGTCTTGTGGCCCTCGACCTTGTACTCCTTGGACCCCTCGACCGGGCGGCCGTTGGCGTCCATAGCGGCGACGTCCTTGCCCCTGGCGGTCGTGACGACGATGCCGGGGAACGTCATCAGCAGCGTCATCAGGCGGCGATGCCGGGCGGTTGCGTCGTTCCACAGGTTGAACGGGGCCTTGATCTCGGCGTGCGGGTCCTCCTGCAGCCGCTTCTTGTTGGCCGCCGAGCCCTTGGCGCGGTTGGCGACCCAGTCCTTGAGCAGCTCCCACTCAGCCGTCATCGAGTCGATGACCAGCACGACGGGCGGCTCGCCCGCCTGACTTGCGCGGATGGCTTCGGCGCGGACGGCGGAGATCTGGGTCATGATGCTGGCCCAGGTGCCGTCGTGTTCCAGCACGAGGTAGCGGGCACCGGGGATGGCGCCATACTCGTCGGCCGCTCCTTCGCCCAGGTCGAGCCAGTAGGTCTGGCCGACCTTCTCGGAGGCTGACAGCTGTGCGGCGGCCCAGCTCTTGCCGGACTTCTCCGGGCCCTCGATCAGGATGAGCGGCCAGGAGGGGCGTCCGGTCGGGGGGCGGGTACGGATGGCGGTCATGCTGCTCCTCTGTGGGTGCTGGTCGGGGTGATGGAGTTGATCCGGTGGGGCACGGCCTTGATCACAGGTCGCCGCTCACGAACTCGGCGACCTCGGCCCAGCGCTGGGAGACGGCGGTCAGCAGTTCCCGCTCGCGCTCCATGAGCTGGGTGTCGCGGTCCCACTGATCGGCGTCCCGCCAGGCCCAGATCTCCTCCTCGATGAGGCGGGCCAGCGTGGTGGGGTCGAGCGCGTCCAGCTCCCACGAGGAGCGGCCGTGCTCGCGGATGTAGCCGGTGGCGCGGGAGTCGGTGAGCTTGGCCGGGTTGGGCGGCGGGTTGTACTGCTCGACTTGGTCCATGTTCAGCGCGATGCGGACAACCTCGGTGCTCGCGCCGAACAGCAACAGCCGGTCGGTGATGTCGCGGGTCATGTCCACGCCGGACGGGTCGTGGTCGCCGAGGTGGATGATGACCGTCTTCTGGCCGGCGTCTTCGTAGCCGCGCAGTCGGCGGGCCGCGCTCCACAGCTCGGACTGGGAGGTGTAGCCCCGGCAGGAGAAGTAGTCGACGTCGTACTGCTGGCAGATGCCGGTGATGACGCCGACGAGGGCGTCCTTCTCGATCCACACCTCGACGCGGTTGGGCTGGTTGGCCCAGCGCTCGGTGCGGTAGGAGTAGGCGGTGCCTCGGATGATCTGGTCGGGGCTGTCCCAGTGGGACAGGCCGCGAAGGTTCCGGGTGCGGTCGACGATGTAGTTCCAGTCGATCAGTCCGGCGAGGCGGGCGTCGTTGATGATCGAGCCGAGCCGCTTGTACTCGGTCTGCTTGTTGGCGATCAGGCCACGCGCGACGAACTGGTAGTAGAGCTGGCGGAGGGTGAGGTCGAAGCCCTGGCGGGCGTACTCCGCGCAGATCGAGTTGGCCCGCTCGATGATGTCGACGTGCGAGGGGCGGAAGTCCTTGGGGACGTAGCAGATGCGCGGCATCACAGGTCTTTCTGTTCGAGGAGGTAGTCGGCTTCTGCGCCCGCGCCGATCGAGGGGCCGCCGCGGTTCGGGATCGCCCGCGCGGCCTGCCGCATCTCCTCGACGACCTCAGCACGCGGGCGGCGGTTCCCCCAGCGCGTCAGCTGATCCGCGTGGTTGCCGTCGGGGGAGTAGCAGAGGTGGCGGGCCAGGTGCCGCATGGTGTCCTCGGCCAGCTCGCGCGCCTCGGCGCTGTCGGCGACGATGACGGCAGCAGCCAGGCCGATGCTGCGCACGACGCGCATGTGGGTGTGCGTTTCGATGACGTCGGCCGTGTCGCGGAGGACGCGGGCGATGAGCGTCACGCCGTCACCTCCTGCGCGGAGGCGGGCAGGTCGACCGCGGGCGGCGTGGACAGCTCGTCGACGTCGATTTCGGCGATGTCGAGGATGTTCCAGATCTCGACCTGGAGGCCGCGGTAGATCCCGGTGACCGAGACAAACGTCCTGCCTACCGGGTGAGGCCGGACGGTCCACACCGGGGCGTCAAAGACCACGGCCCACACGTGGAGAGCTAGCCGGGTCTCGTCCAGAGTTGGGCATCTGTAGAGCAGCCCACTGAGTGGGTTGTCTCCGCCGCGGATGTCCCACGTGAAGACTTCGGGCATGGGGAGGGTGAGCAGGTTCGCGGCGAGCGCGAAAGCGCGCTGCTGGGTGTGGCGGCGGGTCTCGTTCATGCCGTCACCTGCTCGCCGTACTCGGCGGCCATGGCGGCGTCGCGTGCCTGCTTGAGCAGGGCCGCCCGCTCGTCACCGGCTGCCTTCACACGCGGGTCGAAAGCGTCGTGGATCGCCAGGTCCACCGCCGAGGCGGTGGACAGCTCCGGATTGCGAGCGGCGATGATCCCAGCCAGCAGCTGCGTCTCGCGGTTGCCCGAGAACTCGGTGACACACAGGGCGACGGCGGCGAGGACACGCTCGACGCTGTCATCGGCGGCCGGGGAAGCCAGCGCGGCCTGAGCGGTCTGCGCGAGCTGCTGCAACGCAGAGAGGAGCATGCCGCGTGCGATGCGGTCGGCGGGCACCGCGTACAGCACCAGCGAGGCCGAGAAAGCGGCGTGCGTGACCGGGTTGGTCTGCTCCGCGAAGTGCGGGCCGCTGAGCTTGGCGATCTCGCCGATCAGGCCGCTCAGCAGGACGTGGTTGGAGTGCAGCAGGCCAGGGCTCGCGTCCGGCGAGAGGACGGCGATGGCGGCGGCCCGCCGGGTGAGGCGGTCGCGAAGCTCTTCAAGCGTGAGCGGCTTCTCGCTTACGATGGTCACTGAGGGTCCTTTCGTTGGGATCGGTCAGCGGGCTCATCCGGGTGCATCCGGGTGGGCCCGTCTTCGTCAGCGGGTGATGAGGCCGGCCGTGCGGAGCTGCCTGGCCTGGCGTGCGGCGCGCTTGAGCGCGGCCTTGTTCTCGCGGGTGAGCGTCGCGGTGTGCGACTGGTGGCCGGTCTTGTGCTTCACGCGGCGCAGCTGGCGCGGGGTGAGCTCGTCGCGGCCGGTCTGGCCGAGGTAGCGGTCGGTCCGCTGCAGGATGTCGAGCACGTAGGTCTCCTCGTGGGTTGGTCGGGGTGATGGGAGGTGCGCCTCAGTCCGCGCTCGCGGACTCCGCGATGTCGGACTCGAACCGCTGGCGGTACCACTTCTGGGCGTCGGACTTGCGGATGCGCAGGATGTGGCCGCGCTTGTGGAAGGGGGGTCCGTCCCCGATCACGCGCAGGTGGCGCAGGGTGCCGGGCGGGATGTTGCAGAGCTGGGCGACCTGGTCGAAGCCGAGGATGGGGTCCTCGTCAACGTCGGTGACCGTAAGCACGTCTTCCTCCGTTTCGTTGTACGAATCTTCGGACAACATGTCCGAAGTGAAAAGGTGCTCGACGGGTGCGTTCAACTCCTGTGCGATGGCTGCGGCGATGGTGGGATCGCAGCGGCGGCGGCCGTTCAGGATGAGGGATACGAAGGCCCGGCTGACGCCGGCGGCGTCGGCGAGTCGGGCGCCGTCGAGATCTGCGGCTCGTATGGCGGTGCGGAGCCGGTGGGGGCTGCGTGCCTTCAGAGTCTTGCGGGTCATGCGTCGCGCCTCGGCTTTCGTTGTACGAATAACCGAACAGTATCGAGGAGTGTCGAGCGTTGTCTAGCGTTGCCGAGGACTTTTTCGCTCTAGCCATACTCTGCTAACTCGCCGGTTCTGGTTTACTCGCACCAACTAGTTGACCTAATTGCCGAGCGGTACAACCCAGGAGGCGATGATGTTCGATTCATCGCCCACCTGGGCGAGGAGAGGACGCTATGCCGTCGAGTGGTGGGACTCCCGGCACAACCGACCAGCTAAGCCGCTACATCCGCGACTACCTGGCCGAGCACGACGAAAGCGAGCGGGCTCTGGCCCGCCGCGCCATCGATCCGGAAACCGGCTTCACCCTGCAGCACGGCTGGATCAACCAACTCGCACAGAACCGCGTCGCAAGAGCTCCCGAGCTGTGGCGCCTGCGTGCACTGGCCGCCGCGGTGCAGAAGCCGGCGCGCATGCTCGCCGAGTTGGCAGCGGCGCAGTGGCTCGGGGTCGAGGTGGCCGAGGTCCCGCAGGCCGGGGGGGATGACTGGGTGGCTGTCACGGTTCCGCCGGATATGACCCCCGAGGAGAGGGAGCGTTTTGTCCTCTTTGCTCAGGACATAGTGCGCCGTAGTACGAAATAACGGACAGTGAGGATTTAACTACTCCCATAACAAATAGATGACTGTCCGCTTCACCGCACAACAAAAAGACGGGCATCGGGGTCTACTCGGCAGACTAGGTAACACTCTGCGCAGAGAGACTCAGATGACCCCTCACCTACACATCGGACTCGTCAACCCCTCGGTACTGGTGATCAGCAGAGTCAACAGCCGAATGACGCAAGGCCGCGTCGAGCTGCTGCTCGACCGCACGGGCGTAGATCCCTACGTCCTGGAGCCGCTCCAGATCATCGGCGCCCGCACCCTCAGCGAGCTCGTTCCGATGCTCCGCCCCGGCCGCCCGCCCACCGTTCGCTACTTCATGGAACGCGACATTCCCGGCCTCGTCTACATGGACGTCACGCCGTACCAGGCCGACATCTACCTCGAGCGAGGCCTCATCCCTCAGGACCTGGCCGACGAGCTGGCCGGCCACTCCACCAATCTCCTCAGGCACTTCACCTTGTAGAAGGGAAGCACCATGGCAGGTCACGTCACCAAGCGGTGCAACTGCCGCGACGAGAACGGTAAGAAGATGGGCAAGTCCTGCCCCCTCCTGAAGAAGCGGGGGCACGGCGAGTTCTGGGTGCGCTACGAGCTGCCCGCCGGGCCGGGCGGCAAACGCCGGCGCCCGTGGGCGGGGCCGTTCCCGAACGAGACCATCGCGAACAAGGAGTTGACGCGGCTGTTGGCCGAGGCCGGATCGGGAGCGCCGGTCCCAGACCGGCAGCTCACCTTCCGCCGCTTCCTGCGCGATCAGTGGCTACCCGGCAAAGTCCGCCTCAAGGCCTCCACGCGGCAGTCGTACCAGGAGGTCGTCGATCTGTACGGCGACCCGGGCCTCGGTCATCTGAAGCTCGGTGACGTGCGCGAGCACCACCTCCACGAGCTGTACGAGGCGATGGGGCAGATCAACAATTTGCCGGAGGGGGCTGAGCCGTCGGAGATGCTGCGCCGCCTCCTGGCGGCTCGGGCGACGGCCGAGTGGCGCGAGAACGGCGGGTTGCACTCCTCCCGGCCGCTGTCGGCGTCGCGTATCCACTTGGCCCACCGGGTGCTGTCGTCGGCGCTGTCGTACGCCTTCAAGACGCGGAAGATCGGGCATGATCCGTCCAAGCACGTAGAGCCGCCGCGGGTGACGCGACCCAAGCCGCTGGTATGGACGGCGGCGCGGGTGGAGCGTTGGCGGCGCACCGGCCATGTGCCCGGCCCGGTCATGGTGTGGACCCCACAGATAGCAGGCGAGTTCCTCGACCACTGCGAAGAGAAGAAGGAGCGGCTGTATCCGCTGTTCCACCTGACCATCACCCGCGGCCTGCGCCGGGGCGATGCGCGCCGGATGGAGTGGCCGGATCTCGACCTGGAAGTCGGCACGCTCAGCGTGTTGGATCAGGGCGAGTCTGGCCCGAAGACGGAGGCGGGTGTGCGGACCATCGACCTCGACGACGAGAACGTGCGGCTGCTCAAGGCCTGGCGGGTGCAGCAGGGGCGGGAGCGGCTGCGGGCGGGGGAGTCGTGGGTGGCCTCCGAGGTGGTGTTCACCCGCCGCAACGGGGAGCCTCTGCGGGAGGAGTTCGCCTCGCAGCGGTTCGAGGTGCTCGTGCGCCGGGCCGGTTTGCCGCCGATCCGCTTCCACGACCTGAGGCACTGTGCGGCGACGTTCGGGTTGGCGGCAGGCAACGACATGAAGGTGATCTCGGCGACGCTGGGGCACTCGAAGCACTCGTTCACGGCCGATACGTACACGAGTGTCGTTCCGCAGCTCGCGAAGGCGGCGGCGGAGGCGACGGTGGCGATCATCCCGCGCCGGTCACGGAAAGCGGGCGGCTGACTCGATGGTCTGGCAATGGTCTACCAGGCCACTTGTGGATCATTGCCATACCTAGCGCGCCCTGCAGGATTCGAACCTGCGACCGTCGGATTAGAAGTCCGATGCTCTATCCAGCTGAGCTAAGGGCGCTCCCGCACAATTGTGCATGATCCTGGGAGTGCGCACGTACTCGATTTCCCGTGTCACGCGTACTCGTCCTCCCGGGCCGCCCCTACAGGCAGTTCCGGTAGTCGGTCCTGCTGCTGTTGTACGAGCAGGAGTCGATCAGCTTCCCGTCCGGGTCGCGGAGATAGGCGATGTCCTTGTCGTTGTTCCAGACGTAGGCGCGTCGTTCCCAGTATGACGTGGACGGGGTGTCGCTGCCCTGGCCGGTGCGGAGGGTGAGCTTCTTGCCGGGGCCCAGCACGGCGTCCAGTCCGAACGTGTACGTGTAGCCGGTCTTGTCCTTGATGGTCCATTGTTCCAGGTCGACCGGCCGGCGGGTGGTGTTGAGGATCGTGACGTACTCGCCGTTCAGGGAGGTGTTGCTGCGCCGGTCGACGCCGGGGGAGTCGTAGTAGACCTTGGTGATCTGTACGGCGGGGGCGGCCGAGGAGGGGGCGAACGCGGTGGA
This sequence comes from Nonomuraea sp. bgisy101, assembly GCF_057708945.1. Lineage (NCBI taxonomy): Bacteria > Bacillati > Actinomycetota > Actinomycetes > Streptosporangiales > Streptosporangiaceae > Nonomuraea > Nonomuraea sp. bgisy101. The sequence goes on along the minus strand of NZ_JBYITD010000012.1, from coordinate 184,226 downwards.
GGCGGTGAGGGTGGCGATCAGGGCCAGGGGGAGCGGCATGGGTGGTTCCTCTGCGATGTGTGGGATGTGTGGGTGTGTGCAGAGTGAGACGACCGGCCTCGCGGACGGGTTCACGCGGTGTGGTCGTTGACTCACGTTGTGAACATCACCTGACATGGCGATTGTCCGAAAACCCCAGGCGGGGGCCGTACAAATAGGGCTAAGGTGTCGTGGCATGGTCGCGACGGTCCTGCACGAGATTCCGCTGCAGGGCGGGGACGTGACGGACGGAGTGGTGCGAATCGGCGACACTGTGCGCAGACCCACCTGCCGATCCAGCCCCGCCGTGCATGCTCTGCTCCGCCATCTGGAGGCGGTGGGGTTCGAGGGCGCCCCGCGTCTGGTGGGCGTGGACGCCGCCGGTCGCGAGATCATCACCTTCGTCCCCGGTACGGCGGGCCTGACCGCCGACTCCGTCACCGACCAGGCGCTGGAACGGCTCGCTGGGCTGCTGCGCGGCTTCCATGACGCGACGGCGGGGTTCCCGCTGGCGGGCCACCGCTGGGAGGGCGGGTCGAACGACGACGCGGCTCCCGAAGTGATCGGGCACTGCGACCTGACCCCGGACAACGCGATCTTCAGGGGTGACCGGCCGGTGGCGCTCATCGACTTCGATCTCGCGCGGCCGACGACGAGGCTGTTCGACGTGGTCACGACGCTGCGCCACTGGGCGCCGATCGCCGACCCCGTCGACAGGCACCCGTTGTTGCGCGACGTCGACGCGGGCGCGCGGGTACGCCTCTTCTGCGACGCGTACGGCCTGCCGTCCCGCGAGCGCCGTCGCCTGATCCCGCTGGCGAGGCTGAGGTTCGGGCGGTCGTACGAGATGATGAGGGCTCGCGCGGCGGAGGGCGGCGGCTGGGCCAGGATGTGGGCGGACGGCGCGGGCGAGCGCATCCGGCGGGCCGCGGCATGGCTCGACACCCACGAAGATGAGGTTCATGCACATCTCGTCTAGATCTGCGGGGCTCGCGCTGGGGGTTCTCGTGGACGCCGTCGTGGGGGATCCGCGGCGTGGTCACCCTGTCGCGCTGTTCGGGCGGGCCGCCGCGGCGCTGGAGAAGCGCCTGTACGGCGACGCCAGGCCGCACGGGGTGGCGCATGTCGCGATCTGCGTGGGGGCGTCGGCAGGACTGGGACTCATCACGCGACGGGCGAGCGGCGCGCTCGCGTCAAGCCGGGCGGGAGCCGGGGCCGCCCTGGGCGCGGAAGGCCGCCGGGCGGGACTAGGTGCGGAAGGTCGCTGGGCGGGGCTGGGTGCGGGCCGGGCGGGACTGGGTGCGGGAGGTCGCTGGGCGGGGCTGGGTGCGGGCCGGGCGGGGCTGGGCGCGGAAGGCCGTCGGGCGGGACTGGGTGCGGGAGGTCGCTGGGCGGGGCTGGGTGCGGGCCGGGCGGGGCTGGGTGCGGAAGGCCGCCGTGCGGGGCTGGGGTGGGCGTTGGAGGCGGGGTTGACGGCGGCGGCGACCTGGGCCGTTCTCGGCGGCACCACGCTGGCTCGCGAAGGCGCCCACATGGCCGAAGCCCTGGAGGCCGACGACCTCGCGGCCGCCAGAAGACGCCTCCCGCACCTCTGCGGCAGGGACCCCAGCGCGCTCGAAGCCCCCGAACTGGCCAGGGCCACCGTCGAGTCGCTGGCGGAGAACACCTCGGACGCCGTCGTCGCCCCCCTCTTCTGGGGCGCCGTCGCGGGCGTCCCCGGCCTGCTCGCCTACCGGGCCGTCAACACCCTCGACGCGATGGTCGGCCACCACTCGCCGAGGTACGAGAACTTCGGCTGGGCCGCCGCCAGGCTCGACGACGTGGCCAACTACGTTCCGGCCAGGATCACCGGCCTGCTGGCCGTACTCGCCGCTCCTGACAGGGGTCGCGCGCTGCGGGTGCTGCGCAGGGACGGTCACCGGCATCCCAGCCCCAACGCGGGCAGGTGCGAGGCCGCGTTCGCCGGCGCGCTGGATGTGACGCTGGGCGGCACCAACGTGTACGGCTCCCGGGTCGAGCACCGGCCCGAGATGGGGGACGGGCCCAAGCCGGAGGTGCGCGACATCCGCCGCGCGGTGAGGCTCACCAGGACGGTGAGCCTCGCCGCCGCCGCTATTGCCGTGCTTGTTCCAGCACTCTGGCCGCGTCGCGCTCGAAGAAGCCACGCGCCAGGAGCGTGATCACGCCGCCGATGACCATGGGCGGGATGAGGGCGTACATGCCGGCCGTCAGCGACCCGCTGCTGTCGGAGACGCGGCCGACGATCAGCGATCCGAACGCGCCGCCGAACGTCGTCAGCAGTTGCAGGACGGCGAATCCGAGTCCGCGGGCGTGGGCGCCGACGACGTCGGCCAGCGAGGCCGTCATGTTCGGGATCGCGATCGACATGAGCGTGCTGGCCAGCAGCGTCAGCACGCTCAGCCACAGCAGGGACTCCATGGCCAGGGCGGCGGCCAGGACCACGGAGCCCGCGGTGATGCCGCCGCCTCCGGCCAGCAGGCGGCCGCCCTTGACGGTGCCGTGCCACTTCGAGCCGAGCCGCGAGCCGATCAGCGTGCCGAGGACGGGTCCCGTGACCGTGATGAGGCCGCTGATCGATCCGGCGACGCCGGTGCCGACGCCGAAGCTGCGGACCATGAGCGACGGCATCCAGTAGAAGATGCCGGCCAGGCCGAGCGTGAGCAGCGCGAGCCCGGCGCAGACGATCACCAGGGTGGGGATGCGCAGCACCTCCGTGAACCGTCCAGGCCGCCTGTCGGCGACCGTGCCCGCTCCGCCGGCGACGACCTGGTCCAGGTGTCCGCGAGCGGGTTCGCGCAGCCGCCAGCACAGGTAGGCGGCGATCAGCCCGGGGACGACCATGACGAGGAAGGCGGTCCGCCAGCCGTACGCCTGGGCGAGCACGCCGCCGATCAGCGTGCCGATGCCGCCGAGGTAGGTGGTGACCCTGGTCAGGCCGTACGCCTTGGCCCTGGTGACGGGCGGGTAGTAGTCGGCGGTCAGGGATCCGGCCGCAGGGTTGTCGATGTTCTCGGCGGCGGCGAGGAAGACGCGCATCGCGTAGAACATGGCGAAGCCCGCCGCCAGGCCCGAGCCGAGCGTGGCCACCGCCCAGAGCATGACGACGACCGCGAGGATCTTCGTCCTGTTCACGCGGTCGGCGAGGTAGCCGGCGGGGATGGCGACGATGGCGGCGGCCAGCGCCGACGCGGTCGGGATCGAGCCGGCCGCGGTGTCGCTGAAGCCCCACTCGGCCTGCACGTGGGGAAGCACGCCTGACAGGAGGTTGTTCTCGACGCGATCGACCAGGCCGACGACGAACAGGACGACAAGGGGAGTCCAGCCGTACGGCGCACGGGTTTCGGCGGTGATCCCTGTGGGAGGAAGCGTGCCGACCATGCTCACGCCCTTTCCAGAATCTGATTCTAGGAGTTTGTTCCAGACAGAGTGGCAGAAGTCACAGCATGTGCCAAGAGCGCGGGCCGCTACGGTTGCCGGGTGAAGGGTGCGTTGCTGGTCGCGGGGACCACGTCGGATGCGGGCAAGAGCGTGGTGACGGCGGGGATCTGCCGCTGGCTGGCCAGGCAGGGGGTGCGCGTCGCGCCGTACAAGGCGCAGAACATGTCGCTCAACTCCTTCGTCACCGCCGACGGCGCGGAGATCGGCCGGGCGCAGGCCATGCAGGCGCAGGCGGCGGGCCTGGAGCCGGTCGCGGACATGAACCCGATCCTGCTGAAGCCGGGCAGCGACCGCCGCAGCCAGGTCGTGCTCATGGGCAGGCCGCTGACCGACGTCGACGCGATGGAGTACGGCGCGCTCAAGGACTTCCTGCGAGAGCGGGCGCTGGAGTCGTTCGACCGGCTGCGCGAGGCCTACGACGTGGTGATCTGCGAAGGCGCGGGCAGCCCCGCCGAGATCAACCTCAGACGCGGCGACATCGCCAACATGGGCCTGGCCAGGGCGGCGAACCTGCCGGTCGTCGTGGTGGGCGACATCGACAGGGGCGGCGTGTTCGCCGCCTTCTACGGCACCGTCGCGCTGCTGTCTCCCGAGGACCAGGCCCTCGTCTCGGGATTCGTGGTCAACAAGTTCAGGGGTGCGGTCGAACTGCTGCAGCCGGGGCTCGACACGCTGCGCGGGCTGACCGGCCGCGAGGTGTACGGCGTGCTGCCCTGGCTCGACGGGCTGTGGCTCGACGTCGAGGACTCTCTCGCGCTCGACAGCCGCCAGACGGTCACCGGCACGCCCCACGGTCGGCAGACCCTCCGCGTGGCGGTCGTGAAACTGCCGCGGGTTTCGAACTTCACCGATCTCGACGCGCTGGCCGGCGAGCCGGGCGTGCTGGTCAGGTTCGTCACCGCCCCCGGCGAGCTCGACGACGCCGACCTCGTCGTCCTGCCCGGCTCGAAGGCGACGGTCTCCGACCTGGCGTGGCTGCGCTCGACCGGGCTGGCCGACGCGCTGACGGCCAGGCGGCTGCCGATCCTGGGCATCTGCGGCGGCTACCAGATGCTCGCCCGCGAGATCGTGGACGAGGTGGAGTCGAAGGCGGGGCACGTCGAAGGGCTCGGGCTGCTGCCCGTACGGGTGCGGTTCGCCGAGGAGAAGCGGCTGGCCAGGCCTACGGGGCAGGCGTACGGCCACGCGGTGTCGGCCTACGAGATCCACCACGGCGTCGCGACGGTCGAGGGCGGCGAGCCGTTCCTCGACGGGTGCACCGTGGGCGCGGTGTGGGGGACGACGTGGCACGGCGCGCTGGAGAACGACGACTTCAGGCGCGCCTTCCTGTCGGAGGTGGCGGCGCGGGCGGGCCGCGACTTCGTGCCCGCGCCGGGGGTGTCGTTCGCTCGGCTGAGGGAGGAGCGGCTCGACGCGCTGGGCGACCTGGTCGAGCGGCACCTCGACACCGACGCGCTGCTCAGGCTGATCGAGAAGGGCGCCCCCGCGGTGCCGTTCCTCCCGCCGGGCGCGTGACGATCCGCGGGGCAGGGTGATGATCTGCGGGTCGGGTGACGAACCGGCGAGCCGCCGGAAGGCTCAGTGGGTGGAGATCACGGTCTTGAGCGTGACGAGGACCAGGCCGAGGACGAGGTTGGCGATCCCGGAGACGACGACCACCCGCGTGGAGGCGTGGATCCTGACCGCGGCCGCGACGGCCCAGACGACCTGGCCGGCCACCGCGACGCACAACGCCGCCCATGCCGCGACCGTGTTGGACAGGCCCAGCCCGGCGGCCAGCGCGGCGGCTATGGCCGGAGGGAACGACGCCTGCGCCAGCGGCCACTCGTGCCTGGCGACCGCCCGCAGGCTCTCCCAGGTCAGGGGCTTGATCGGGTATCCGTGACTCACGATCTGGGCGTAGACGTGGGTGATCCAGAACACCACGCCCGTGCAGATCAGGAGCACCATGAGCTCTCCGGCGGCGGGTGGCCCGCCCTCGGCGGTGGAGCCGACGACCACGGAGGCCGCCAGCAGCGAGCCGTACACGGCGCCCGCGAATTCCACCCGCTCAGGTGCCGCACCTGTATCACGCGCGTTCATGACAGCAGTGTCCTTCACGCCCGCCCGGTCGACCCGTCAGGCGTGCCGTCAGGGGGAGGGCTGAGCGGAAAGGCCCGCGCGGTCGGGGACGACGCGGGGGAGTTCGCGCAGCCACGCCTCGACGTCCTGCGGCCACCACCGCCCCGCCTGCAGACGGCCGAGCAACTCGGCGACCGCGCGCGCGGACGGCGGCGCGGGTACCACCCGCACCGGCGCGGCGCCCGCCAGCACTCCCAGCCACCAGTGCCGCACGGTGGCCGGCAGTTCGTCGGGTTCGAGCACGACGTAGTAGTCGGGCAGCACCCGCCGCTCGGCCCGCAGCGCCGCGAGCGTCTCCTCGACCGCGACCTCGAGGCCGCCGACGGGTTCGGTGCCGTCGAAGAAGCCCGCCCACGCGCGCCCCACCTCGGCGAGCGGGTCGGCGTCGTGGACCACGTAGGTGGACCGTGCCCTGGTCACCGCCTCGGTCAGCTGGTCGGGCCCGCGCTCGCCGGCCGTGAGAGCTCGCACGTTGCGCATGCCGTCCAGTCCCGCGACCACCTCGGCGGCGTGTTCCCCCGCCACCACGATCACCGTGCTGCTCACCCGCCGCATCCCTGGAGTCTACGGAAGCCGTGTGCTTCAATCGCGTGACGGGTATGTGGGGCGCCCTGACCACCGTTGTCGAGCACCATGGCAGGCCCCCATGAACGACGTCGATCCCATCGCCGGTCTCGTCAGGCGCGCGGCCAGGGCGAGCAAGCGTATCGAGTGGCACAACAGGCTCGTCCGCGATCTGGAGCTCACCAGGGAGCGGCTGCGGCGCGCCACGCGCCTCATCGAGTACCTCACGGAGGCCGAGCCGCCGCCTCTGGAGTACGTGACAGCCGTCCGCTCGCCGCGACGGGGCCGCTTCCAGCAGGTGGCGGTGACGATCGACGGCTCACGCTGCGTCATCGGGCTGCGCGGGACACGCTCGTGGCGGGGCCACGAGGCCGACGACTGGCGCAGGACGGTCGACGTCGTCAGGCGCGTGCGGGCAGGCGGTCCCGGCGGTACCGGCGGTCCCGGTGGTCCCGGCGGTCCCGGCAGGACCGGTGCCGACGGCACCGCGGCGGACCACCGGCTGGGCGAGGGCGAGCTGCCGTGATCGCCCGCACCGTCTACCGGGCGCTGCCGCGCGACCAGGGCTGGTTGCTGACCTGGGTCGACGGCGAGCCGATCGTCGTGGTCAACTCCACGCTCGACGAGGACGAGCAGCGGGCCGCTCGCCGGGACGCCCAGCGTGCGGCCCGCGCGAGCCGTCCTCCTTCGTGAGGCGGGGTGGTCACGCGCCCTGGAGCCGCACCATGCTTGGGGTGTCGGCGAAGAAGCGGACGCTCGTGACGGTCTCGCGACGGCCGAGCGGGCGCGTCACGGTGATGGGCTCGGCCAGCTCGACGACCACGTTGGTCTGGGAGCCGACGGCGACGCTGAGCCGACCGTCGGTGACCTGGATCATGCCGGTCTCGTTGTAGTTGCGCGCCACCCGCACCGAGGAGATCAGCTCGCGGGGGATGCGCAGGTCGAAATAGGCGCCGAAGCGGACGCGCAGCTCGTCGCCGGTCACGACGTGCGGCCTGGTGACGCAGGCGGCGGCGAAGGCCAGCCCGAACCCGATGCCGTAGAGGTCGAGCACCAGCACGGTGACGCGCACCGGGGCGGGCACGTCCAGGGCCACCAGCAGCAGGTCGATGCCGACCGTCTCCACGACCATCACGAACAGCATGATCAGAATGGTCGTCGACTGCTCTCTCGAGTACGGCACGGCCGTGGCCCCCTGCGGCACGCCGTGGCGTCGCCTGGCCACCCACAGGACCAGGCTGGCCATGCCCTTCAGCTCGAACTCCATCACCTTGCGCACCGTCACCGGCAGCAGCCGGTCGACGGTCGAGAGCAGCGCCGACCGCCGGTCGGACCCCTGCCCGCGCGCCGCCCGGTAGAGCCGGACGGCGGTCGCCGCCTCCAGCGCGAGCACGCCCAGCACGACCGCCTCGGCCAGCAGCAGCACCGGCGCCGGCAGTGAGACACCCGAGACGAGCAGGACCGCGAGCAGCAGCTCGGCGGGGATGACCGTGTACAGCGCGGCTCGTGCCAGCCTGAGCATCACACCCGTCCCTTCAACGTGATCATGAGCAGCCTGAACACCTCGACCTGCGCGGGTGTCATCTCGTCGTTCAGCGCCTCCAGCCATCCGCTGCCCTGGGAGCCGGCGTTCTCGATCATCGGCCTGACCAGGTCGTCGGGCAGATGGGCGGCCAGGTCGCCGGCCAGCTCGGCGAGCCTCCCGTCGTCGAGGCTCGCCTCGGCCAGCTCGTCGAGCCTCCGGTAGAGCTCGTGCCCTCTGGCCAGCGCGGAGGGCTCGGTGAGGGGCCGCATCAGGTCGACGAGGTGGGCGCGGTCGGCGGGGTCGGCCACGTTGCCCACCAGGGTGAGCAGCTCGCGGTCGAGCGCGGCGAAGGTGGATGCCCCCGCCGACAGGTCGTGCAGCACCGCCGCCATGTCGGGCGGCACGATGGAGTCGGGGCGCAGGTCCGTCCCGGCGAGCAGGACGGCCAGCCTGGCACGCCTGACCGCGATGGCCTCCTGCTGCCTCGCCAGGTCGGCGTCCAGCTCCTGGAGCACCTCGCGCAGGTCCTTGCCCTGGTCGTCGGCCAGCACGTCGCGCAGCTCGTCCAGCGACATGCCGAGCCCGGCCAGTTGCCTGATGCGGGACAGCAGGACGGCGTCCCTCAGCCGGTACTCCCTGTAGCCGTTGGCGAGCCGTTCGGGTTCGGGCAGCAGGCCCAGGTGGTGGTAGTGGCGCACGGTCCTGGTCGACACCCCGACCAGGGCTGCGAGCTCTCCGATCCGCATGCGGCCATTACACACGTTGACGTTACGTCAAGGTCAAACTTGGGCCTTGCCGGTGGTCAGGAGCAGGTTTACGATCCGGTCAACTCTTAGGAAACTTTCTTAATAGAAAGATCCGTCGCATGCGCAGATCACCTGTTGTGCTGCTCGCCGTGCTCGTCGCCGTGGCCCTGAGCGCCGTTCCCGCCGACGCCGCGGCGCGCCTGACCGCCACCTTCGGCCTGTCGGGAACCACCGGGAAGTTCGTGGTCGCCAACCCCGGCACCACGGCCGTCACCGGCTGGTCGATCGTCTTCGAACTACCCCCTGGCGTCACCGCCGGCAATCCGCAGAACGCCACGATCACCCAGAACGGCGCCAAGGTGACGCTGACCCCTGCCTTCTACATCAACACCATCCAGGCGGGCAGGAACACCGAGCCCTACAGCCCCGCCGTCACGCTGAGCTCGGCGGTCCAGCCGGTCTCCTGCAAGGTCAACGGCGCGAACTGCGACGGCAGCGGCCCCGAACCGCCCGCGCCCCCGCCCGTGGGCGCGACCTACTCGGTGAGCGGCACCTCGGCCAAGATCGTCGTGGCCAACAACTCCACCACCGCGCTGAACGGCTGGACGGTCGTGTTCGACCTGCCCTCGGGCGTGACCGCGAGCAACGCCCAGCACGCCACCCTCGCCCAGAACGGGCGCACGGTCACGCTGACCCCCGCCCACTACAACACCACGGTGGCCGCGGGAGCGACGACCGAGCCCTACAGCCCGTCCTTCACGGTCAGCACGGCAGGCGCCGAGCCGACCTCGTGCCGCGTCAACGACGTGAACTGCGACGGCACCCCCGACGCGCCGCCAGGAGCTCCGGGCAACCCGCGCGTGACCGTCAAGACCACCAGGACGGTCTCGCTCGCGTGGGACGCCGCCCAGCAGGGCAGCCTCCCCATCGTCGGCTACGTGCTCTCCAACGGGACCGAGGTCTCCGGCACGAGCGCCACCGTGTCAGGCCTGACGCCCAACACCTCCTACACCTTCACGGTGAAGGCCAAGGACCGCAAGGGCACGCTGTCGGCAGCCAGCGCCCCGGTGACGGTGACGACGAACAACCCGGCCGACGACACGCAGCCGCCGACGACACCCGGCAACCCGCGCAGCACCGGCAGGACCTCCTCCAGCGTCACGCTCGCCTGGACGGCCTCCACCGACAACAAGGGCGTGGCCAACTACGACGTCTACACCGGCGCGACCCTCGCCACGACCGTCACGGGCACGACCGCGACGGTCGGCGGCCTGTCACCGTCGACCGAATACACCTTCACCGTCAAGGCCCGCGACCTGTACGACAACCTGTCGCCCGCCGGCGCCCCCGTCACCGTGACCACCTCCGACATCGTCGAGACCGGCTACGCCAGGGTCGGCTACTTCGTCCAGTGGGGCATCTATGGCAGGCAGTACTTCGTCCGCAACCTCGACACGAGCGGGGCGGCGGCGAAGCTGACGCACATCAACTACGCCTTCGGCAACATCGACCCGGTCAACCTGACCTGCCTGCAGGGCGTCACCAAGGGGACGACACAGAACCCGCAGGACCCCAGCCAGGGCGACGGCGCGGGGGACGCCGAGGCCGACTACGGCAGGCCGTTCAGCGCGGCGCAGTCGGTCGACGGCGTGGCCGACACCGGCTGGGAGAAGCTGCGCGGCAACTTCAACCAGCTCAAGAAGCTCAAGGCCAAGCACCCGCACCTCAAGGTGCTGATCTCGCTCGGCGGCTGGACCTACTCCAAGTACTTCTCCGACGTCGCCGCCACCGACGCCGCGCGCAAGAAGTTCGTCAGCTCGTGCATCGACATCTACATCAAGGGCAACCTGCCGGTGGCCGGAGGAGCGGGCGGACCCGGCACGGCGGCGGGCGTCTTCGACGGCATCGACCTCGACTGGGAGTGGCCGGGCGCCGAGGGGCACGCGGGCAACCACGTCAGCCCGAACGACAAGGCCAACAACACCCTCCTGATCGCCGAGTTCCGGCGCCAGCTCGACGAGCTGACCAGGCAGACGGGGCAGCGCTACCAGCTCACCGCCTTCACTCCCGCCGATCCCGCCAAGATCGCCGCGGGCTGGGACCTCCCGCAGATCGCGAAGAACCTGGACATCTTCAACGTGCAGGGCTACGACTTCCACGGCGCGGGCAGCGACAACTCGTGGGAGCCGAACCGCACGGGCCACCAGGGCAACCTCCACCTCGACACCGACAGCCCCTACGACCCCGACTTCAGCGTCGAGAAGGCGATCGACGTCTACCTGCAGGCGGGTGTGCACCCGCGCAAGCTCACCATCGGCCTCGCCTACTACGGGCGCGGCTGGCAGGGCGTCGCCGACGGCGGCAAGGCCGGCGAGTGGCAGTCGGCCACGGGCGCCGCGCCAGGACAGTTCGCCGAGGAGGCGGGGACCCGCGGGTACGGCAACCTGGTCGCGGGCGTGCCGAACTGCACGGTACGGCACGACGAGCAGGCCGTGGCCACCTCGTGCTTCACCGGCAACGGAGGCCAGTGGTGGTCCTTCGACGACGCCTGGTCGATCGGCAAGAAGACCGCGTGGCTCAGGAGCAAGAACCTGCTGGGCGCGATGATCTGGGAGATGTCGGGTGACACCGGCGTCCTGACCGCCGCGCTCGACGCAGGGCTGAGGTAGCGGCGCGCGATACGGCTTGCGTCTCATGCGGGGGGCGCAAGCCGTATCAGCATGCGGACATGGGCCTTACCTACAATTTCGGTAGGTTATGGTGGTTTTCACCCAACCCCGCATTCGAAGGGCGATCTCCCCATGGCTACACGCGTCACAGCGGCAGTGTTTCTCGCCGTCACGGGACTTCTCGCAGGCTGTGGCGCGACCACCGAGCCCACGGCGAAGGCCGCGGCGGCGGGCGAGCCGATCGTCGGCGGCACGCTGACCTACCTCGAGCACCAGCCGCCGACCTGCCTCTATCTGCCGGCGGCGGGCTTCTATCCCAACGGTGGACTGCTCAACCAGCTCACCGACAAGCTGACCTGGCAGAACCCCGAGACGCTGGAGATCGAGCCGTGGATCGCCACCAAGTGGGAGATCAACAAGGACGCGACCGAGTACACCTTCCACCTGCGCGACGGCGTGACGTTCAGTGACGGCAGCCCGCTCGACGCGAGCGCCGTGGCCGCCAACTTCGACGTGTACGGCAAGGGCGACACCGAGCTCAAGCTGCCGCCCGCCGAGTTCGTCAACAACTACGAGCGCAGCGAGGTCGTCGATCCCAGGACGGTGAAGTTCCACTTCGGCAAGCCCTCGCCCGGCTTCCTGCAGGGCACCTCGGTGATCGGCGCAGGGCTGGTGTCGAAGAAGACGATCGGCCTGCCGTACGAGCAGCAGTGCCAGCTCAAGAACGTCGTCGGCTCGGGACCCTTCACCGTGGCCGACCAGATCGTGGACAAGGAGATCGACCTCAAGGCGCGCAAGGACTACAACTGGGCGCCGCCGTCGTCCAAGCACCAGGGGCGCGCCTACCTCGACGAGATCAAGATCATCGTCACGCCCGAGGACAACGTCCGCGTGGGCGCGCTCACCAGCGGGCAGGCCGACTTCGTCCGCTACGTGCAGGCCTACGACGAGCAGACGGTGAAGGGCGCGGGCTTCACGCTCTACGCCGAGCCGACGAGGGGCGTCAACAACGGCCTCTACCTGCGGCCCTCCAACAGCATCCTGAGCGACATCAGGGTACGGAAGGCGCTGCAGAAGGGCACCGACGTCAAGGAGGTCGTGGACACGCTGTTCACGCCCAGCTATCCCCAGGCCACCTCGGTGCTCAGTCACCTCGCTCAGGGCTACGTCGACCTGTCGAAGGAGCTCGCCTTCGACCCCGCGGGCGCCGGCGCGCTGCTCGACGAGGCCGGATGGAAGCGCGGCGCCGACGGGATCCGCGAGAAGGACGGCGCCAAGCTCCAGCTCGGCGTCTTCGTCTCGCTGCCGCAGCCGCTGTCGAAGCAGACGCTCGAACTCGTCGCCCAGCAGTGGGCTGAGCTCGGGGTGAAGCTGGAGGTGCGCCCCGGTGACGCGGGCACGCTCGCGGTCGACATCAAGAACGCGGAGAAGACCGCCGTCAGCCACAGCATGGTCGGCCGCGCCGACCAGGACGTCATCAAGAGCCAGTTCCACAGCAAGAACCGCGACGTCATCCTCTCCCAGGACGACAAGCTCGACCGGCTGCTCGAGGAGGAGTCGGCGCTGGCCGTCCCCGCCGAGCGCAACGCGAAGGTCGCCGAGATCCAGCGCTACCTCGTGGAGCAGGGCTACGCGATCCCGCTGTTCGAGGAGCCCCAGGTGTACGGTGGCGCGCCCAACGTCCACGGCGTCGCCTTCGAGGCGGTCGGCAGGCCGAGCTTCTACTCGGTGTGGAAGTCATGAGAAAGGCAGGGCAGGCGGCCCTCGTCCTGTGGGCCGCCTTCACCGCCTCCTACGTCCTGCTGCAACTCCTGCCCGGCGACGCGATCCTGATCAAGTTCCAGAACCCCGAGCTCGGCCTGTCACCCGAGCAGATCGCCCAGATCAGGGAGTACTACGGCACCGACGGCCCGGCCGCCTACCTGCACACGCTGCTCGGATTCCTGCGCGGCGACTTCGGCTACTCGATCGACACCGGCACGCCCGTCGTCGAACGGCTGGCCGAGGCGCTGCCGGAGACGGCCAAGCTGGCCGGGCTCGGCTTCGCGCTCGCGATCGTGCTGGCCGTGCTGATCGCGTTCGCCTCCGGCAACCGCCTGCTGGCCTGGCTCAGGGAGGTGCCCTCCCTGTTCGTCGCGGTCCCGGTGTTCTGGGTGGGCATCCTGCTGATCCAGCTGTTCTCCTTCAGGCTGAAGCTGGTGCCGGTCATCGGCGGCACCGAGGCGCAGCAGCTCATCCTTCCCGTGCTCACGCTGGCCGTCCCGATCTCCGCGCCGATCGCCCAGGTGCTCGCGCGCGGCATCGACCACGTGTCCACGCAGCCGTTCGTGCAGGTGGTGGCCGCCAAGGGCGCCTCCCGCCGGTGGATCCTCTGGCGGCACGTGGCCCGCAACGCGATGCTGCCCACGCTGACGATGGCGGGGCTGACGTTCGGCGAGCTGATCGCGGGCTCGGTCATCACCGAGACCGTGTTCGGCAGGAACGGCGTCGGCAGGCTCACCGAGCAGGCCGTCAGCGCCCAGGACACGCCCGTCCTGCTCGCCGTCGTGGTGCTGGCCGCGACCGTGTTCGTGCTGGTCAACCTGATCGTCGACCTGCTCTTCCCGATCCTTGATCCGAGGCTCAGATGATCAAATGGCTGATTGTCGCCCTCGTCCTGCTCTGGGCGGCGGTGCCGGGACTGTTCACCGGCTACGACCCGATCGCGGGCGTGCCCGCCGAGAAGCTCCTGGCGCCGAGCGCGGAGCACTGGTTCGGCACGGACGCCGTCGGGCGCGACCTGTTCGCCCGCGTCGTCCACGGGGCGGTGCACTCGCTGTCGGGCGCGTTCGTCGCCGTCGCGGTCGGGCTCGTGCTCGGCACGCTGCTCGGCCTGCTCGCCGGCTCGCTCGGCGGCCTGGCGGACACGCTCGTCATGCGCGTCGTCGACGTGCTGCTGTCGGTGCCCGGCCTGCTGCTCGCGCTGACCGTCATCATCCTGCTGGGCCCCGGCACGGTGAACGTCGCCCTCGCCGTCGGCATCGGCTCCGTCGCGACCTTCGCCCGCCTGGCCCGCTCCGAGGTCGTCAAGACCAGGAGAACCGACTACGTGGAGGCCGCCTTCGGCAGCGGAGGGCGCTTCCTTCCCGTCCTGTGGCGGCACGTGCTGCCCAACTCGCTCGGCCCCGTCATCGCGCTGGCGGCCCTGCAGTTCGGCGTGGCCATCCTGGCCATCTCCACGCTCGGCTTCCTCGGGTACGGCGCCGCGCCGCCCACCCCCGAGTGGGGCCTGCTCATCTCGGAGGGCCGCAACTACCTGGCGACCGCCTGGTGGCTGACCACGCTGCCCGGAGCGGTCGTCGTGGCCGTGGTGCTCGCCGCCGGCCGTATCAGCAGGAGGATCGATGAGCTTGCTCGACGTGCGTGACCTGGTGGTCTCCTACGCGGAGCCGGGCAGCCGGCGGCGACAGGGCAGGCGCCGTACGGTCCACGGCGTCTCCTTCACCGTCGAGCCGGGCGAGGTCGTCGCGGTGGTCGGCGACTCAGGCTCGGGCAAGACGACCACCGCGCACGCCATCCTCGGCCTGCACCCCGCCGACAGCGGGCAGATCCTGCTGAACGGCACCGACATCGCCGGCTGGTCGCCCAGGCGCATGGAATCGGTGCGCGGCGCGCAGATCGGCCTGGTGCCACAGGATCCCGGCAACTCGCTCAACCCCGTCAAGACCGTCGGCGCGCAGATCGGCGAGACGCTCCGCATCCACCGGCGCGGCGACCGCGGGATGATCAGGAGCCGCGTCGCCGAGCTCCTGGTCAGAGTCGGCCTCACCGAGGCGCACGCCGCGCGCTACCCGCACGAGCTGTCCGGCGGCATGCGCCAGCGCGTCCTCATCGCCGCGGCGATCGCGCTGCGCCCGCAGCTCGTCATCGCCGACGAGCCGACCAGCGCCCTCGACGCCACCGTGCAGCGGCGCATCCTCGACCTCATCGACGACCTGCGGGCGGAGTTCGGCACGGCCGTGCTGCTCGTCACCCACGACCTCGCCGTGGCCGCCGGCCGTTCCGACAAGGTCGTGGTGATGCGGGAAGGCCGCGTCGAGGAGCAGGGGCCCGCCTCGACGCTCGCCTACACCCGGCGCGTGCTCACGAAGGAGGAGCGGCCGTTCAGGGCGGCCGACCCGACGGCGCCCGTGGCCGTCGAGGCCAGGGACCTGGTGAAGGAGTACGGCGGCTTCCGCGCGGTCGACGGCGTCTCCTTCGAGGTACGGCAGGGCACCACCCACGCGCTGGTGGGGGAGTCGGGCTCGGGCAAGACCACCACCGCCCGCATGATCGCCAGGTTCGTCACGCCGAGCTCGGGCGAGGCCACGCTCGCCGGGGCGCCCGCGCACGGCCGCGACTTCCGCAAGCACGTCCAGCTCGTCTACCAGAACCCCTACGCCTCGCTCGACCCCCGCCAGACCGTCCGGCGCATCATCGAGGAGCCGCTGCGCAACTTCGCGATCGACGGCTCGGCCGCCGACCTGCTCGACCGCGTGGGGCTGCCCGCCGACCTGCTCTCCCGCAGGCCGCGCGAGCTGTCGGGCGGCCAGCGGCAGAGGGTGGCGATCGCCAGGGCGCTGGCCGTCTCGCCCCGGCTGCTCGTCCTCGACGAGGCCGTCTCCGCGCTGGATGTCAGCGCGCAGGGACAGATCCTCGACCTGCTGGAGAGCCTGCAGCGCGACCTGGGCATCACCTACCTGTTCATCTCCCACGACCTGAAGGTCGTGCGGCAGATCTCGCACACCGTTTCCGTCATGAACAAGGGAAAGATCGTGGAAACCGGAACGACAGAGGAGGTCTTCACCAGACCTCTGCACGACTACACCCGCGAGCTGCTCGCGGCGATCCCGGAGCCGGTCCGATGAGCCGGAAGAGGCTGGGTTTCTTCACCCGCCTGCTCGACCAGGCCACCGCCGCCGAGAGGTACGAGCTGGCCGCCGAGCAGATCGCGCACGCCGAGGCGCACGGGTTCGACTCGGCATGGGTGGCCCAGCACCACTTCAGCGAGAGCGAGGGCGGGCTGCCCGCGCCCCTGGTCTTCCTGGCCGGCGTCGCCGCCAGGACCAGCCGCATCAGGCTCGGCACCGGCATCATCACGCTGCCGCTCGAACACCCCGTGCGGGTCGCCGAGGACACCGCCGTCCTCGACCTGCTGTCCGGCGGCCGCCTCGAAGTCGGCGTCGGCAGCGGAGGGACCGCCTCGTCCTTCGCCGCCTTCGGCCACGACAGCGCCGCCCGCTCCGCCATCTACGCCGAGCACCTCGCGGTCCTGGTCAACGCCTGGTCGGGCGGCGACCTGGGCGGCGGCAACCACCTCTACCCCGCCGCGCCCCGGCTGCTCGGCGCGATCTGGGAGGCGACGTTCTCCGTCGGCGGCGGCGAGCGGGCGGGGCGCGCGGGCAACGGCCTGATGCTGTCGCGGACGCAGCCGCGCGCCGAGGGCGTCACGCTGGCCGAGGTGCAGAAGCCGATCGTGGACGCCTACTACGAGAACCTCCCCTCCGGTACGGCGCCGCGCATCGTCGCCTCCCGCACCGCGTTCGTCGCCGACTCCAGGCAGGAGGCGCTGCGCCACGCCGAGGAGGGGATCGCGCGCGCCTCCCGCCAGTCGCCCGAACTGGCGGCGTTCCTGCGGGCCGACACGCACGTGGGCACGCCGGACGAGGTGATCGCGAGCCTGCGGGCCGACCGGACCCTCGACAGGGTGACCGACCTGGTCTTCCAGGTGCACTCGGCGGACCCGCCGCACCCGCTCATCCTCCGCTCGATCGAGCTGCTGGCCACCAAGGTCGCGCCCGCGCTCGGCTGGACCCCTTCGGAGAAGGCATGACCGACATCATCGACCAGCTGGCGGGCATCGCCCCAGGCTCGCGGCTCGACGTGCTGCGCAGGCGGCGGCCGGACGCCCGCGAGCACGCGCAGCGCACCTACGAGGCGCTGTTCGTGCCGTCCTTCGAGCTGCCAGGACAGGCGGGCGGGACATCGCTCGGGCGAGGGGTGAGCGACGTCGGGCTGGAGGAGGTGACGCAGGCCGAACGGCACGCGGTCGCCGCCTTCGTCGCGGGCCTGCACCGCCAGGAGGCCGCTGCCGCGCTCTACGCCGCTCCGCTCGACCCCGACCTGGCCAAGCGGATCCACGTCCAGGCCGAGGCGGCGCGGACGGCGGGTCCCTACGGCCGCTACCGGGAGGCCGAACTGGCCCACGAGAGCGTCGAAGGCCCCCGCTACAGGGCCGAGGGGATCGACGGCAGGCTGGCCGCCGCGCTGGAGCACGCCCACCTGCTGGTGTTCCGTCCGCGGGAGGCGAGCCCCGAGGCGCTGGCCGAGCTGCGCGACGCGGGCTGGTCCATCACGGGGATCGTCACGCTCTCGCAACTGGTCGCCTTCCTCACCTATCAGATCCGTGTCGTCACCGCGTTGGGAGCGCTCGCGTGAAGTTCACCCAGGACCAGCTCGGCTGGAAGCCGTGGATCGAGCCGCTGGCCGAGGACGAGTTGTCGGAGGAGCACGAGGAGGCGCTGGTCGACAGGGCGCGGGCCGCCTCGCCGTACTTCAGGCTGCTCGCCCGCGACCCGCGCGTCCTGCACTCGCGCACCAGGACCGACAACGACATCTTCTACAACGCCGACGGCGGCCTGCCCCGCGCCGAGCGGGAGCTGGCGGCCACGGCGACCTCCCGCGCCAACGGGTGCGTCTTCTGCGCCTCCGTCCACGCCCGCTTCGCCTCCCACTACTCCAAGCGCGAGCAGGACGTCCAGCGGCTGCTGGACGAGGGCGTGCGGGCCGAGCAGGATGATCGCTGGCGGGCGATCGTCGACGCCTCCGCAGCGCTCACCGAAACCCCTCCTCGGGCCGACGTCGCGGCCCTGCGCGAGCAGGGGCTCGACGACCTGGCCATCAGCGACGCGCTACACGCGGCCGCCTTCTTCAACTGGGCCAACCGGCTCATGCTTTCCCTGGGAGAACCCGATGAGTCTTGATCACCTGGTGTACGCCGTTCCCGATCTGCTGAAGGGGGTGGCCGACTTCGCCGAGCGGACGGGGGTCGCCCCCGTGAAGGGCGGCTCGCATCCCGGCGGCACCGCCAACTACCTGGTCGGCCTGGGCCCGACGGCCTATCTGGAGATCATCGGCCCTGACCCGGACGTCGAGGACGCCAGGCCGAGGGCGTTCGGGCTGGAGTCGCTGACCGAGGCGCGGCTCGCCGGTTGGGCGATCCACCCTGACGACATCGACAGGACGGTCGAGCTGGCGCGAGAGCGGGGTTACGACCCCGGCGAGGTGCAGCCGCTGTCGCGGCGCAAGCCCGACGGGACGTTGCTGGAGTGGCGCCTGACCCGGTTCGACAACCCGGCGGCCGTCAGGCCGGTGCCGTTCCTCATCGACTGGGGGAGCACGCAGCATCCCGCCGCCTCGGGGTTGCCGCAGCTGACGCTGGCGTCGTTCGCGGCCGTCACACCTGACGTCGCGAGCCTGCGGGCCGAGCTCGACGCGGTCGGCGCCACCATCGACGTGGAGGAGGGCCGACAGGTGGGGCTGCGGGCCGTCCTGGACACGCCGAAGGGGAAGGTGACGCTGGCTTGACATCCTCCCCCTGCGATGCGGATCAGGAAAGGTCACTGCACCGCTCGGGCCTTGACGGCCCTCCCGAGCTCCCGATTCCTCCCCAAGGCTGAAGCCCGCGGTCTCCTCGGGTGATGAGCGGCCCATATCGCCGGAGCTGCAGGCGGGCGTGCTCGGCAGCTGTGTCACCCACGTCCTCCTGATCATGCAGGACATCAAGGGCCAGGTGGTGCGGGCGAGCCTGCCCCCTCGGGTGGACGGTTCTCGGTGATCCAGTCGTCGATGGCCTCCCACTGGTCGTAGAGCCACCTGATGCGGTCCTGACGTGAGGCGGGGATCTCGGCGGCGGGCACCCGCCACCAGTGCGCCCTGATGCGGGCGCTCACCGGCAGCCTTCGCCACACGTCGCCGATCGTGACGAGGTCGTCCAGCCCGGTGTGCGCGACGAACACCACGTCGGCCTCCGGGCACGCCTCGATCGCGGCGATCGCTCCGCCCGGCCGGGGCGGCAGCAGGTGGTCCAGGGCGCTGGCCCGCTTGGCCTCCTCCTGCAGCCCCTTCTCCTCCAGCCGCCTGATCGCCGTCCTGCGGCGGCGCGGGGTGAAGTTGCCGCCCTCGGGGAAGATCACCAGGGCGTCGTCGGCGTCCATCGTGGCCGACAGGCGCCGGATCTCCTCGATGATCCCGCTCTCGGCGGTTCTGCGGGGCACGAAGGCGTTGGGCAGGCGGTTGATGACCACGTCGAGCGACGGGTCCAGCTGTAGGGCCGCCTTCATGACGATCCTGGGCCGCCGGCCGTAGAGGTGGAGCAGGTGGTGGACCAGCAGGAAGGAGTCGCCTGGGCCGGCGTGCCGCGACAGCACGATCACGGGGCGGGCCCGCCGTACGTCGCCGGGCGGTTCGTCGATCTCCACGCTGAGCCGGAAGACGCGCACCGCCACGCCGTACATATGGGAGAGGAACCAGCGGATCAGCTGGTAGTGGCGCTCCTGGTGCCGGTCACGGTGCAGGCGCCCGCCGAAGCCGCTGGCCACCCACAGCCCCAGGCACGCCACCAGCACCCCGCACTCCAGCACCAGCCACGTCACCCCGAACCACAGGAAGCGGACCCCGCGCCGCTGCGGCGGCGGCAGCCGCATCGAGGCGGCGGTGACGACGACCAGCCACAGCGGCAGGGTGACGACGGCCGCCACGGCCAGCACGATCACCAGCGGGACGAGCACGAGCCTGCGGACGATGCGAGGAGGCACACCTCATCGGATCACGCCCGCGAGGTAGCGGGAAGAGGCCGCGTAGGCCCGGTCGATGGAACCGGAGATCTGCGACAGATCCCGGTAGCGCAGCGGGGAGATGGGCGTGTCGAGTCCCGTGGGCAGCACGTGCACCTCCACCGAGCCGGGCAGCGAGGCCATCTCCTCGGCGAAACGGTGCCTGCGCGCGATCTCGAAGGCCACCATCCCCACCTCCCACGGCCGCCTGGGCGCCGACAGCGGCTGTTCGATCCTGCCCACCTGCAGCACGAACACCCTGCGCGCCCCCAGCTGCACGGCCCTGCCGACGGGGATGCTGTGCACGAGACCGCCGTCGAAGAAGTGCTCGTCGCCGATCCGCACCGGCGGCAGCAACCCCGGTACGGCACAGCTGGCCAGCACCGCGTCGACCAGCGGCCCCTCGGCGAACCAGCGGGCGCTGGCCTGCTCGATCGAGGCCGCCACGCACTGGAAGCGGACCGGCAGCTCCTCGATGAGCTCCACACCGACCAGCTCGGTCAGCAACCGCCTGAGCGGCCCGATCGGGTGCAGGTGCGTGCCGGTCCTGGCCAGCGTGGACAGCCGCTGCACCCACGAGCCCGCGAACGCGGTGCGCGCCACGTCCGAGCGCCACAGGGTCGTCAACCGCTTCACGGCGTCGGAGGGCGAGGCGGACATGAGCACCCCGTTGAGCGCGCCCACGGACGTGCCGACGATCAGGTCGGGTCTGATCCCCGCCTCGTCGAGGGCTCGCAACATGCCGACCTCATGCGCGCCGAGCACGCCTCCGCCACCGAGCACGAACGCTGTCTCCACAACCTCGTATCATCGCCTAGCTCGGTACCGTCTGGCTCCAGGCGGGCTGTTGTCCGTAGAGTTCTCGGAAGGAGGGTGGCGTCCGCGATGATAAAGCTGCTTGTCGTACTGCTGGTGATCATCATGGTGGTGCTCGTGCTCATGATGATCAGAAGGCGCCCCTCGCCGCCCGCGCGGCCGCAGCGGGAGAGCCCGCGCGAGATCCTCCAACGCCGCTACGCGGCGGGCGAGATCGACGAGGACGAGTACCTGCGCCGCATGTCAGGCCTCAACCAGGACTGGTGAGCGCGCCTGCCGGCCGGTCGGCGGCCGTCTCGGGACGACGAGGTCAGCGATACCTGATGACGCTGAAGACGCGCAGCCCGATGCCCACAGCGGCCCCGAGGCAGCAGGTCCACAGCGGGCCCGCGTAGTCGAACGCGCCCTCGGCGGGGCGGACGCGGATCCGGTCGTCGGGGTCGTAGGCCACCACGATCCGCTCGCCGACCTTGCCCGCGGCCCCGCCGGTGGTCATCGTCCCGATCCCAGGCGCGACGCAGTCGAGCCGGTGGTCGTAGACGGTGCGGGTGTGCCAGGTGGTGTGGCCGTCGCCGTCCGTGGTGGTGTACTGCTCCACGCGCGAGTCGATGGCGACGATCGCGCACGACGTCGTCTGGCCGCGCTGGGCGAGCACCAGGGCGTCCGCCACCCTGCCCGCCGCGAACAGGGCGATGCCGAGCGCGATGAACGATCCGAAGAACACGACGACCTGCGAGAAGTACAGGCTGGTGAAGACGATGAGCGCCATGGCGGCGAGGGTCATGGCCAGCCGCAGGAGCACGCCCACCCAATTGTCGAGCCACGAAGGGCCGTAGGCGTTCAGCATGCTCGCCCCGAAGTACAGCCCGATGCCCGCGAGGGGGGCGGCCACCGCCATCAGCATCCCCCGCGCCGGCGAGTCGAGCCGTCGTCTCGCCCACGGTCGCGGCCGCACGAAGCCTCCTCCCGCCGTGTTCGGTCCCCACCATGATTGCCGAACCGGGCGTGCGGGACCACCCGATCGGGAAGACGGCGACGGGCCCTGCCCCGAGGCGCGGGCCCGTACGCGCGGTCAGGGGATCAGCAGCAGCTTGCCCGTCGTACGGCGGGCCTGCAGGTCCTCGTGCGCTCGCGCCGCCTCGGCCAGCGGGTAGCGCTCGGAGATGTTGATCGTCAGCTCGCCCGCCGCGAGCCAGCCGAACATGTCGGCCGCCCGCCACAGCAGCTCGTCGCGCTCGGCGATGAAGTGGACGAGCGACGGCCTGGTCAGGTAGAGCGAGCCGCTCCTGTTCAGCACCTGCGGGTCCATCGGCGGCACCGGGCCGCTCGCGGCGCCGTACAGGACCATGAGGCCGCGCCTGCGCAGCGAGGCCAGGCTGCCGTCGAAGGTGGTGGCGCCCACCCCGTCGTAGACGACGTCCACGCCCGCAGGGACGGCCTCGCGGACCGCGTCGGCGAAGCCGTCGTAGCGGAACACCTGGTCCGCCCCCGCCTCGCGGGCCAGCTTCTCCTTGGCGTCGGAGGAGACGGTGGCCAGCACCGTGGCGCCCTTCAGCTTGCCGATCTGGGTGAGCAGCTGGCCCATGCCGCCGGCAGCGGCGTGCACGAGCATGACGTCGCCGGCCTTCAGCTCGTACACCGAATGCGTGAGGAAGTGCGCGGTCATCCCCTGCAGCATCGCGGCGGCGGCCAGCTCGGCCGGCACGCCCGAGGGGACGGGCACCACCTTGGAGGCGGGCACCACGGCCTTCTCGGCGTAACTTCCGAGCACGTTCACCCACGCGACGGTGTCGCCGACCGCCACGTCCTCCACTCCCTCTCCCACGGCGGCGACGGTGCCCGCGCCCTCGGAGCCGATCGGGGACGGCAGGTCGAGGGGGTAGGTGCCGGCGCGGTGGTAGACGTCGATGAAGTTGACGCCGCTCGCGGCGACGTCGATCAGCACCTCGCCGGGGCCGGGCACCGGGTCGGGGTGCTCGGCGTACTCGAGCACCTCGGGACCGCCCTGAGCGTTGATCACAATGGCATGCATGGCTCCAGTCTCCACCGGGCGCCTCTGAAGCGTTCGCGCAGGGTCCTGTCGTGCGAGACCACCACCAGGGCGCCCCGGTAGGCGTCCATGGCGCGCTCCAGTTCCTCCACCAGCGTCAGCGACAGGTGGTTGGTCGGCTCGTCGAGCAGCAGCAGGTCGTGCTCGTCGGCCAGCAGCCTGGCCAGCGCGAGCCGCCGCTGCTGCCCGACCGACAGCTCGCCGACCTTCACGCCGAGCGTGTCGGGCCTGAACAACCCGGTCGCCAGCAGGCTCGCACGGTGCTCGTCGGGGTAGCCGGGCCTGCCCTCGGCGTACCGGGCGAGGACCGTGCGGTCCTGTCCCGTGAGGTCGACCTCCTGCGGCAGGTGCCCCACCCTGCCCAGGGCGTGCGCGGCCAGCTTCCTGAGGAGCGTGGACTTGCCCGCGCCGTTGGGGCCGTGGACCAGCAGCCTGTCGCCCGACCTGATCGTGAGCTCGGGCAGCTCGACCAGCGTGCGGCCGGACGCCTCGCCGGTGAAGGCGCCGGCGAACCGCAGCGGCTCCGGTGGCCGGGGCACGGGATCCTCCTCCAGACGGCGCAGCCGTTCCTGCGCGTTGCGCACCCGGCTCGCCACCGAGCTCTGCACCCTGCCCGCGTTGCGGTCGTAGGCCATCTTGTTGTTGTCCTTCATGGCCCTGCCCGCCGCCACCCTGTGCGCGGTCGTCGCGGCGAACTCCCTGACCTGGCCGACCTCCTCCAGCCACGCGGCGTAGGACTGCTCCCAGCGTTGCCTGGCCGCGGCCTTGTCGGCGAGGAAGCCGCTGTAGCCGCCGCCGAAGCGGGTCACCCCGCCCGCGTCCACCTCGATGATCGCGCTCGCCACCCTGTCGAGGAACGCGCGGTCGTGGGAGACGGCGACGACCGTGCCCCTGTGCTCGCGCAGCCGTTCCTCCAGCCACGCGGTCGAGGCCGCATCCAGGTGGTTGGTCGGCTCGTCGAGCAACATCACCTCGGGTGCCGCGGCGAGCAGGCAGGCCAGGCCGAGCCGCGCCTGCTCGCCGCCGGACAGCGAGTCGAGCCTGCGGTTCTTTCCCAGGTGGCCCAGGCCCAGCCCGTGCAGGGACTTGTCGACGCTGGCGTCGGCCTCGTAGCCGCCGCGCGCCTCGAAGGCGGTCAGCAGCTCGCCGTAGCGGGCCATGTCCCCTGCCTCGGCGGCGGCCTGCATCGCGCGCTCCATCTCCCGCAGGTCCGCGAGCGCGGCGTCGATCGCCTGCTGGACGGAGTGGTCGCCGGGGAGGTCGAGCCGCTGGGCGAGATGCCCCGCGCCGGTGCTGATCACCCTTCCCTCGTCGGGCCTGTCGATTCCCGCCATGATCCGCAGCAGCGTGGACTTGCCCGAGCCGTTCTCTCCGACGACGCCCACGCGCTCTCCGGGCCGTACGGCCAGCGAGACGTGATCGAGGACGAGCCGGTCGCCGTATGACTTGCTGATTCCGTGAAGGCTGAGCTGAGTAGTCATCGCAACTATAGTTGCATTAAAGCCGTCACTAACGCAACTGGAGTAGACTTTGGAGCGACCCGGAGGGCGCAGCGCAAGGGTCCGCGACGCTGTACGGCAGGCGACGCTCGCCGAACTCGCCGAGCACGGCTACCAGGGCCTGACCGTGGAGAACGTCGCCACCAGATCGGGCGTGCACAAGACCACGGTCTACCGCAGGTGGACGAGTGTGGAGGGCCTGATCGCCGACGCGCTGGAGTTGGCGTCGGGGGAGCCGTGGCCGATCCCCGACACCGGCACGGTCGACGGCGACCTGCGGGAGATCACCCGGCTGGTGCGGAACGGGATGGACCCCGTCGCCACGGCGTTCGTCGCGGCCGGCATGCAGAACGAGGCCGCCGCCACGGCACTGACCGGCTTCTACACCGCCCGCCACACCCAGTCGGCCGCCGTCGTGCGAAGGGCGGTCGAGCGCGGCGAACTGCCCGCGGACGTCGACGCCGAAGAGGTGATCAGGGTGGCCGTGGCCCCGCTGTACTACCGGTTGTTCGTCACCCACGAACCCGTCAGCGAGCGCGACGCCGACAGGGCCGCCGACACGGCGCTGGCCGCCGCCCGAGCAGGAGTGCTCTAGGGCTGCGGCCTGACGCCGCGCATCTCGAAGTCGTCGTAGACGACCTTGAGCGGGCTGGCGCTGCCCTTCGGCACCCGGGCGAACAGGCCGATGGTGCCGCTCGGCAGGCCGACGGGGTCGTCCACCTGGTGGACCCGCTTGCCGTTGACCCACATGGACAGCCGCGTGGCGCCGTCATCCTGCTCGCAGGAGACCTGGATGTGGTTGCTCTCCCTGGCGTTGAACCCGTCGAGCTTGACGGGGGCGGCCATGTTGCCGCCCGCCTTGTCGGCGATGCGGCGGACCCTGGTGGTGCCCGAGGTGTCGAGGGTGAACTCGTAGAAGGTGCCGTCGCCGTCGCCCCTGCACCACAGGCCGAACTCGCCGCGGCCCGACTTCACCTTGGCGACGACCCCGACGAGCAGGGACGAGGGCATCAGCGGAGTGGGCGTGGCCGAGGGATCGGGCGTGGCGGGCTTCTCGGTGACGAACGGCACAGGAGCCGTGGCCCATCGCTCCTCGTTGTACTCGCCCGCGTCGAGACCGTAGGTGAAGTCGGAGGTGATGTAGCCGTAGCTGTTGTCGGCCTCCGCGTCGTAGGTGCCGCCCCAGCCGCTCGAGGTCGAGGTGAAGTCGTCGGAGAAGAGCGAGGGCAGCTCGGGAGGCCCGCTCGGCAGCAGCGCCCACACCCCCGCCGCCGCCCCCACCGCCAGCGCCGCCGCCACGGCGATCCCCGCCACCAGCCTGCCCCTCTTCCTCGGCAGAGAAGCGGCGTAGGGGGTCGTGGCGCCCTCCTGCCAGGCCACCTGGACCGTGTGCACGGCCTGCTCGGGCGCGGCCTGGCGACCGATCAGGTGGTCGAGGATCTGCTGCGCCGTCGGGCGCCGCGCCGGATCCTTCGCCAGCGCGGCCGCCACCAGCTCCCGCAGTCCGGGCTCGAGCCCGTCGAGCGAGGGCTCGGTGTTGAGCACCTGGTAGATGATCGCGGGCAGGGTCTCGCCGGGGAAGGGCGCCCGCCCCGACGCCGCGAACGCCATCAGGCAGCCCCACGAGAACACGTCGCACGCCGGAGAGACGGGCTCGCCGCGCAGCACCTCCGGCGCCATGTACCGGGGCGTGCCGATCAGCTCACCGGTGCCGGTCACGCCGCCGATCTCGTCGAGCGCCCTGGCGATGCCGAAGTCGATCACGCGCGGGCCGATGGGGGACAGCAGCACGTTGGACGGCTTGAGATCCCTGTGCACCACACCTGCGGCGTGGATCGCGGTGAGGGCCGTAGCCACGCTCACCGCCAGCGCGTCGAGGCTCGACCCCTTCAGCGGGCCCGACTGCCTGACCGCCTCCTCCAGGTTCGGCCCCGGCACGTACTCGGTCACCACGTAGAGCTGGTCGCCGTCGAGCGCCGCCTCCAGCACCGCGGCCGTGCAGAACCTGCGAACCCTGCGCGCCGCGTCGGCCTCTCTCCTGAAGCGCATCCTGAACTGCTCGTGCTGGCTGAGCTCCGGATTGATCACCTTGATCGCGACGCGCTGGCCCGTGGCGTCCTCGGCCAGATGGACCGTGCCCATGCCGCCCCTGCCGAGCATGTCCAACAGCCTGTAGCGTCCGATCTGGTTCACGACGGGTCAGCTTAGCGACATCGCGTGCAGATCGGGCAGTCCCGCTGAGGGTGAAACGACCAGCACCTTGCAGCCCGCGGCGGTGGCGGCGGCGATCCCCGTGGGGCTGTCCTCGACGGCGACGCAGCGGCGCGGGTCGGCCTCCAGCAGCCTGGCCGCCTCCAGGTACGGGTCGGGGTGCGGCTTGCCGCGCGGAGTGTCCTCGGCGGCGAGGACGACCGCGAAACTGTGGCCGAGCGAGGGCAGCACCAGCTCCACGATCGAGCGGGGGGAGGCGCTGACCAGGGCGGTGGGGATGGCCTGCGTCGTGAGCGCCTGAAGGAGCTCGGCGGCGCCGGGGATGACGCGTACCCCCTGCCTGATGCGGTCGGCGAACGACTCGGTGAGCCGCTCGGCGACCGCCTCCACCGCGTCGGAGGCCGGGGGCGTGAGCAGATGGGCGGCCGTGTCCTCGACCGTGCGGCCGAGGACGTACGGCTCGTCGGCGGGGCCGAGTGTGCGCCCGAGCGAGGCGGCCACGTCGGCCGTGGCCTCCCACCACAGGCCCTCGGTGTCCACGAGCGTGCCGTCCATGTCGAACAGGACGGCGTCGGGAACGGGATCGCCGGGAACGGGGTCGCCGGGAACGGCGGCGAGCGCGATCACGTCAGGCGGGACTGAGCCGGGTGAGGTCGAGCCGGACGGGACGGAGCCGGACGGGAGGGAGTCAGGCGGCACCCGCGGGGTCCTTCGCCGGAGTGGGCACGGGCGTGGCGGTGCTGCGCGGCGCGACCAGGACGGGCCGCTCGACCAGGCGGACGGACACGCGGGTGCCGGGCGCCAGCCGTACCGCCTCGTGCCCTGGCACGTCGGCGAGGACCTCGCCGCCCTCCATGGACAGCCGCAGCCTGACCGAGGCGCCGCGGAAGGAGGCGGCGATCACCTCGGCCCGCCCCTCGTCCGAGGGGGTGACGAGCACGGCCTCCGGCCTGATGAGGACGTCGACGTCCAGGCCCTCCGCGGTCCCGTCGACCGGCAGGAGCTGGCCGAACACCGTCACCTGCTCGCCGGAGACGCGCCCCGGCAGGTGGTTCATGGTGCCGACGAACTCGGCCACGAACGGCGTGGCCGGCCGGTCGTAGACCTCGGCGGGCGTGCCGCACTGCTCGAGACGCCCGTTCCTCAGAACGGCGACGCGGTCGGCGACCGACAGCGCCTCCTCCTGGTCGTGCGTCACGAAGATCGTGGTGATCCCCAGGTCGAGCTGCAGGCGCCGGATCTCCTCCCTGAGGGCCACGCGGACCTTGGCGTCCAGCGCGGACAGCGGCTCGTCGAGCAGCAGCACCCGCGGCGACAGCGCGAGCGCGCGGGCCAGGGCGACGCGCTGCTGCTGGCCGCCCGACAGCTGGTGCGGGTAGCGGTCGGCGTGCGAGGGCAGGCCGACCAGCTCCAGCAGCTCCAGCGCCCGCGCCCGGCGGGCGGCCTGCGGGGTCTTGCGGACCCGCAGGCCGAAAGCGACGTTCTCGGCCGCGTTGAGGTTGGGGAACAGCGAGTAGGACTGGAACACCATGCCCGCGTCACGCTTGTTGGCGGGCACGCCCGTGATGTCCTTGCCGTCCACCAGCACCGCGCCCTCGTCGGGACGCTCGAACCCCGCCACGCAGCGCAGCGCGGTCGTCTTGCCGCAGCCCGACGGGCCGAGCAGGGCGACCAGCTCGCCGGGCTCGATCGTGAGGTCGAATCCGTCGAGCGCGACCGTCTTGCCGAACACGCGGCGCAGGCCCTTGAACTCCAACCGGGCGGTCATTGGCCCTTCTTTCGTGAAACACCGGACACGGTGAGCAGCAGCAGCCAGGTCAGCAGGAGGCTGAGCACGGAGACGGCGACCGACAACTGCCCCTTGGACCCCGAGATCGTGACGATCCAGACGGCGAACGGCTGGTAGCCGAGGATGCTGGCCACCGTGTACTCGCCCAGCACCAGGGCCAGGGTCAGGAAGGCGGCGCTGGCCAGCGCCGAACGCAGGTTGGGGACGATCACCCTGAACATCACGTGCGGCCATGACGCGCCCAGGTTGCGGGCCGCCTCGACCAGCGTCCGCACGTCCATCGTGCGCAACCCGGCGTCCAGCGAACGGTAGACGAAGGGCAGCACGAGCATGACGTAGACGAACACGAGCACGAGCGGGAAATCCTGGTTCTGGACCGCGTTGAGCGTGGCCCAGAACGGCGTCGGCGCGAGCACCTCGCCGCCGACCTGGAGCGACCTGCTCACTCCCGCGACGAACGTGATCGGCGGCACCACCAGCGGCAGCGTGCAGATCACCTCCATGACGGGCCGCAGCCCCGGTACGGCCAGCCGTACCGCGATCATCGCGGGCAGCGTGAGCAGCAGCACGAGCACGATCGTGGCCGCGGCCAGCCCGAGGGAGAGCAGCAGGCTGGGCAGGAAGCCCTCGGCCGTCCACAGCTCCACGTAGGGGGCGAACGACACGCCTGTGGTCTCGTTGTAGATCGTGAACCAGAAGGACGCGGCGAGCGGGACGAGGAAGTACAGGGCCGCCAGCGCGAAGACGAACCCTCGCCAGAGACGGGGCCTGCCCTGGCGGGCCGGCGCGGCAGGGGCGGCCTCGGGGACCGGCGCGACGGGCGCGAGCGTGGTCATGCCGTCGACCTCACTGGAGCCATCGGGTGCTCCTCCTCTGCAGTGGCAGGTAGATCGCCATGACCAGCGCGGCGACCAGGACCATGTCCAGGCTGAGCGCGAGGCCGATGTTCTCGAAGCCGGTCTGCACGTCGCCGGAGAGGGCGGCGGCGATCTTCAGGGTGACCAGCGGCAGCACGGTGCCCGCGCCCATCGCCGACGCGGTGGCGTACGCGGCGAACGCCGAGCCGAACAGCAGCACCACGCCGCCGAGCAGCCCAGGGGTCAGCACCGGCAGGGCCACGTATCGCCAGTACTGCCAGGTCGTGGCGCCGTTGTTGGCGGCCGCCTCGCGCCACTGCGGGCGCAGGCCGTCCAGGGCCGGCGCGATGACCAGCACCATGAGCGGCACCGAGAAGTACAGGTAGACCAGCGCCAGGCCCCAGAAGGTGAACAGCGTGCCCGAGGGCAGGCCCAGCAGCCCGCTGATCACGCCCGAGTTGCCGAGTGTGGCCACCCAGAAGAAGGCCAGCGGAACGCCGCCGAAGTTGGCCAGCACGCCCGAAGCGGTCAGCACGGACTCCCGCAGCGCGGTGGAGCGCGAGGTGACCACGGCCTGGGCGAGGAACGTGCCCAGCACCGCGCCCAGCACCGCCACCACGGCCGACAGCTTCACGCTGTTGGCGAGCGCGAGCAGGTAGCCGCCCTGCAGGGTGAGCGCCAGGTTGCCGAACCCCGGCGAGCCCTCCACGGTGAAGGCCCCCGCCACCATGGCGATGGCGGGGATCCCGAAGGCCAGCGCGACGAAGGCGAGCAGCGGCAGCGCGCCGAGAGTGCGCCTCATCAGCCCGCGACAGCCGCGTCCCAGGTCTTGGCCAGGTCGTCCTTGGCCTTGGTGACCTGGTCCTCGGTCGGGAACTTGGCCTCACCCTCGACCGGCGGCAGCTTGTCGGCCAGCGCCTTGTCGATGGTGCCGTCGGCGGTCATCGAGGGCATCAGCACCGGGCGGGCGCCGCCCTTGAGCCACAGGTTCTGGCCCTCGGCGCTGTAGAGGAACTCCATCCACAGCCGCGCGGCGGCGGGGTGCGGAGCGTCCTTGTTGATCGCCTGCACGTAGTACTGGGCGTAGACGCCGTCGGACGGCACAGCCACCTGGAAGTCGAGGCCCTTGGGCAGGAACTGCTCGCGGTACCCGGCGTTGAGGTAGTCCCAGTCGATGCTGATGGGCGTCTCGCCCTTCTCGACCGTGGCGGGCGTGGACTCGACAGGGTTGTAGTTGCCGACGTCCTTCAGCTTCTTGAAGAACTGCACGCCAGGGGCGATGTCGTCGAGCGAGCCGCCCTGGGACAGCGAGGCCGCCCACACGCCGGCGAAGGCCGAGCCCGACTTGTTCGGGTTGCCGTTCAGCGCGACCTTGCCCTTGTACTCGGGCTTGAGCAGGTCGGCGAAGGTCTTGGGGCAGGTGCCGATCTTCTTGGCGTCGCAGCCGATGGAGACGTAGCCGCCGTAGTCGTTGACCCACAGGCCGCTCGGCTCCTTCTGTCCGTCGGGGATCTTGTCCCAGCTCTGCACCTTGTAGGCCGCGTACAGGCCCTCCTTGGCGCCGCTGAAGCCGAAGGCCTGGCCGACGTCCAGCACGTCCGGCGCGCGGTCCTGGCCCTTGCGGGTCTTCACCGCGTTGATCTCGTCGGCGCTGGAGGCGTCCGGATTCTCACTCTCGATCTTGATGCCGTACTTCTCTTCGAACTTCTTGATGATCTCGCCGTAGTTCGCCCAGTCGGGCGGAAGGGCGATGACGTGCAGGTTGCCCTCCTTCTTGGCCGCCTCGACAAGTTTGTCGAGACCGCCGAAGTCGGCGGCAGAGGTCGCCGTCGCGGCGTTCACCCCACCTGTCGTCGTCTGCGTCTGGGTGGTCGGAGCGGCGCCGCACGCCGCGGTCACTACCGTTAGAGCTGCGATCAAGCCTGCGATGCGAGGTGTGGACACGTCGCCTCCACTCTCTGGGGTGTGGCTAAAACCTAGGGGAACTTGTACAAACAAGGCCAGACCCAGTTAGTCGCATAAACGTTGCTTTTTCATGAACAGGAGGGGTCGTGAATGGCCGCGCGCTATGAACACATCGCCGCTGAGCTGCGTGACGAGATTCTCACGGGTGTTCACCCTGTAGGGTCGCAGCTGCCGTCGGAGGCGGAGCTCGCTGCGCGCTATTCGGCGGCCAGAGGGACCGTGCGGCAGGCCGTCGCCGTACTGGCCGCGGAGGGTCTGGTCGGCTCGCGCCAGGGCGCGCGGCGCATCGTGCTGGGCGGGGAGCGCAGCCAGAGCTTCGCCGAGCTGCACAGCTTCGCCCAGTGGGCCAGGTCCAAGGGGCACACGGTGGGCGGCGAGGTGCTCGGCCAGCGCCGCCGCAGGGCGGGCCCCGCCGAGTCGGTCAGGCTCAGCACCGCCGAGGTGCTCGAGGTGCTCAGGCTGCGCACGCTGGAGGGCGAGCCCGTGCTGCTGGAGCGGACCGTCTACGCCTCGTGGATCGCCTCCGCCGTCGAGGCGCTGCCGCCCGACTGCGAGTCGGTCACCCAGGCGCTCTACGACAGGGTCGGCCTGGTCTTCGCCTACGGCGAGCACCTCATCGACGCGGTGGCGGCCGGCACCGAGGATGCCCGCCTGCTCGGGGTCAGGCGCGGCAGCCCGCTCCTGCGCCAGCGCAGGATCACCACCACGCAGGAGGGCCGCCCCGTCGAGTGGTCCGACGACCGCTACAGGGCGGGCAGCGTGGCCTTCAGCATCCGCAACTCGATCGGCGCGAACCCGCTCACGCGGCTTGCACTCCCATGACTTCGAACATATGCTCGAAGTAGCGCCCGACTTCCCCCGGGTGGCTCAGCAACAGACCCAGAGCCACGGGGAGAAGAAGCGTCTTGAGCAGACTCTACGGCGATCCGATAGAGGTGTGGACCCGAGAGGGCCAGCCGACCCAGTTCGTCTGGCGCGATCGGCTCTACCTCGTTCGTCGCGTCCTCGACCAGTGGGTGGTGTCCCGCGAATGGTGGAAGACCACCGAAGGCGACCCGGGCGAGCGCCAGTTCTGGCGCGTCGAGGCCAGTCCCGGCCGTGAGCTCGGCTCCTACGAGCTGCGCTTCGACACCGCCAGCGGGGGCTGGCTGCTGCTGAGGGCGTGGGACTGATGCTCTCCTTCCCGCACCTGCACGTGAGCTCCGCCTACTCGATGCGGTACGGCACCGCCTTCCCCCAGGCCCTGGTACGGCGGGCGGCCGAGCACGGGATGGACATCCTCGCGCTGACCGACCGCGACGGTCTCTACGGGGCGCTCAAGCACGCCCAGGCCTGCATGGACGCGAGGATCTCGCCGGTGTTCGGCGTCGACTTCGCGCTCGACGCGTCCGCCGCGTCCGACCTCGTTCCACCGCGCGACCCGGCCGCCTACGGGCCGCTGTCCGGCTCGCACCGCCCCGCCACGCCCGGCGGGTCCGGCGGTCGCGGGTCCGGCGGTCGCGGGTTCGGCTCCGGTCCGCGGGAGGCGCGCCCGCGGACCGGAGCCGACGCCGAGGACAGGGTCACCGTGCTGGCCCGCTCCGGCGGGTGGTCCCGGCTGTGCCGCCTGGTCACCGCCGCCCACTACGCAGGCGCCCGCGGCGAGCCGAAGGTGACCCGCGACCTGGTCGGCGAATGGGCCGCCGGCGCCGGCACCCCCGCTCCGGGCCCCGCGGGACGTCCGGGCGGAAGGGAGAGGGGCGGGGCGTTCGGCCCGGACGACGGGCTGGTCGTGCTGCTCGGGCCGAGATCCGACGTGGGCCGCGCGGTGGCCGCCAGGCGCGACGAGCAGGCAAGGGCGCTGCTGGACCTCTGGCGTTCCCGGGTGCGCGGCGTGGTGATCGAGCTGGTCGACCAGTACGGCTACCGCGACGCCACCACCGCCGTCCGCATGCTCTCCCTCGCCGAGGAGTTCGGCGTGCCCGCCGTGCTCACGAACGCGGCCAGGTACCTCGACCCCGCCGACCACCAGGTGGGCGACGTGCTCGACGCGGCCCGCCAGCTCGTCCCCCTGCATCCCCGGCACCTGGACAGGAGCACCTCCCACGCCTACCTCAAGAGCGGCGACGAGATGCGCAGGGTCGCCCACAAGATCTGCGGCGGCGACCAGGGGCGCGCCAACCGGCTCCTGTACACCACGCGTGCCCTGGCCGAGGCGTGCGTGATCGACCCGAGGCGGCTGCTCGCCCTGAGCAGCGACCCTCCCGACCTGCACCTGCCCGAGATCGGCAGGGACCCGGTCCCGCTGCTGCGCCACCGCTGCGAGAACGGGCTCGACGACCGGGGGCTGCGCGGATCGGCGGACGCCCGCGACCGCCTCGAGGCCGAGCTGGCCATCATCGAGAAGAAGCGGCTGTCCGGATACTTCATGGCCGTCGTCGGCATCACCGACCGGATCCGGCAGATGGGCATCCGCTGCGCCATCCGTGGCTCGGGGGCGGGCAGCCTGGTCAACTACCTCATCGGCATCGGCGAGGTGAATCCGCTCCACCACGGCCTGCTCATGGAACGCTTCCTGTCCGAGGGCCGCATCGGCCTGCCCGACATCGACATCGACGTGGAGTCCGCCCGCCGCCTCGACTGCTACAAGGCGATCTACGACATGTACGGCGAGTCGCGCGTGGCCTGCGTGTCCATGATGGAGACCTACCGGGCCCGCAGCGCCCTGCGGGACGTGGGCGGTGCGATGGGCCTGCCGCCGCACGAGATCGACGCCATCGCCAAGGCGTTCCCGCACATCCGCGCCCGCCAGATCACCGCCTCGCTGAAGGACCTGCCCGAGCTGCGTGAGAGCAGGCTCGACGAGGCGGGGCTCGGCAGGGTGTTCCAGCTCGCGGAGAAGCTCGACGGGCTGCCCAGGCACATCGCGCTGCACCCGTGCGGGGTGCTGGTCGGCAACTCGGGTCTGCGCGACCGCACCCCCGTGGAGCGCAGCGCCCTCGACTTCCCCATGTCGCAGTTCGACAAGGACGACGTGGAGGAGGCGGGGCTGCTCAAGCTCGACGTGCTCGGCGTGCGGATGCAGTCGGCGATGGCCTACACGCTGACCGAGATCAAGCGGGTCGACGACGTCGACGTCGAACTCGACGCCGTCCCGCAGGACGACGAGCGGACCTACGACATGATCTGCGCCAGCCGTACGCTCGGCTGCTTCCAGATCGAGTCGCCAGGCCAGCGCGAGCTGGTCGCCAAACTCGAACCCCGCACGATGGACGACCTGATCGTCGACATCTCGCTGTTCAGGCCTGGCCCCGTCAACTCCGACATGGTCACCCCCTACCTGGAGTCGCGGCACGGCTGGCGGGCCGCCTCCTACCCGCACCCCCGCCTGCGCGCGGCCCTCGCCGAGACCAACGGGGTCGTCGTCTTCCACGAACAGGTCCTGAAGATCATCGACGCCATGACCGGCGCCGGGCTGTCCGAGGCGGAGAAGATACGGCGCAGCCTCGGCGACCCCGTCCGCCGCGAGGCCTCGCGGCGGTGGTTCCTCGCGA
Source organism: Nonomuraea sp. bgisy101 (assembly GCF_057708945.1). Taxonomy (NCBI): domain Bacteria; kingdom Bacillati; phylum Actinomycetota; class Actinomycetes; order Streptosporangiales; family Streptosporangiaceae; genus Nonomuraea; species Nonomuraea sp. bgisy101. The sequence continues at coordinate 149,552 of NZ_JBYITD010000012.1, read as the reverse complement.
ACGTGCTGCCCGACTACGACCAGGCGACGGTCGAGCGGGCCTGGCAGGTGCTCGACGCCTTCGGCGCCTTCGGGTTCTGCAAGGCGCACGCGGCGGCGTTCGCGCTGCCCACCTACCAGTCGGCCTGGCTCAAGCGGCACCACGCCGCCGCCTTCTTCGCGGGTGTGCTCACCCACGAGCCCGGCATGTACCCGCAGCGGGTGATCATCGACGAGGCCCGGCAGTGCGGGGTGACGATCCTTCCCCTGGACGTCAACAAGTCGGCCAAGCACTGGACCGTCGAACGCGTCGGCCCGCCGCCGCTGCGCGTCAGCGTCCAGCCCTCCTCCCTGGAAGGGGTCGACTACCGGCGGCGGGTGCGCGACTTCAAGGCCGAGGAGCTCGGCCGGGGATACGGCCTGCGTGTGCCGTTCTCCGCGGTCAAGGGAGTGAGCGAGGCGGAGGTCGACAGGATGGTGGCGGGCCGGCCCTACACCTCGCTCGCCGACTTCTGGGACAGGGCCAGGCCCTCGCGTCCGGTCATCGAACGGCTGGTCCAGGTGGGCGGCTTCGACGCGCTCCACTCGCTGCGGCCCGGCGGTCCGCGCTGGCGGCCAGGGGAGCTGACAAGGCGCGACCTGATCGCCCAGGTGGGGGTGCTGGAGCGGGCCTCGGTCTCGGGCGTCAAGGCGAGCCCCCCTGCTCGCAAGGGCTACAGCCCGTCACCGCCTCCCGGGCAGGCGCGCTCCAGGGACGACTCCACCGGGTCCCCCGGCCGGACGGGTTCCGACTTCCCCGGCCGCTCGGGATCCGGTTTCTCGGGCGGGTCGGAGTCCGGTTTCTCGGGCGGGTCGGGATCCGGTTTCTCGGGCAGGGCTGGGTCCGACGGGAGCCGCGCGTCCTCGCCGCCACGTCAGGGGAGGTCGTCGCGCCACCAGGGGAAGGCGCCGGCGAGAGGCGGAACGGCCACGACCGCCGCGGCCGAGGAGCCGCGGATGGACGAGCCGCTTGCCGTACAGCTGCCCCTGGGGTTCGCCGAACGCATCGAGCCAGGCGAGTTGCCGGAGATGACGGAGACCGAGATGGTCGAGGCCGAGCTGGAGATCCTCGGCATCGACGTCAGCCGACACGTGATGAGCTTCCACGACACGCTGCTCGACGCCATCGGGGTGGTGCGTTCCAAGGACCTGCTCGCCCAGCGCAACGGCGCGGAGGTCCTGGTGGCGGGCGTCAAGGTCGCCACCCAGACACCTGCGGTGCGGTCGGGTCAGCGGGTCATCTTCACCACCCTCGACGACTCCACGGGACCTGTCGACCTGACCTTCTTCGAGTCGGTGCAGGGCAGGTGCGCCTCGACGGTGTTCGGGTCGTGGCTGATGGTCGCCAGGGGAGTGATCCGCCGCACGGGCACCAGGGCGATCTCCATGCGGGCCGTCGACTGCTGGAACCTCGTCGACCTCGACGCCGCGTGGCGTGCGAACGGCCTGGAGGCGGTCCTCGCGCTGCTCGACAGGCGGCGGACCCCCGCGGAGGGCGTCGGCGGGCGCACCATCGAGTACGCCAACGGCTACCGCATCTCGCCGTACTCCGACATCGGCCCCACCCCCGGCGTCGTCACCCCGCCCCGCCGGCTCTGGCACGCCAGCCAGGGCAGCTCCGGCCCCACCCAGGCCGCCTGACCCCCGGCCGACCGGTCTACTCGAAGACCTCGCCGGCCGAGGTGGCCACGGCGGCGCGCCGCGTCCACGCCTCGAACTGCCCAGGATCGGCGCAGGAGGTGATCCTGGCACGGATCTCGTCGGAAACGGCGATGCCGCGCGCCTCGAGCAACGTCAGCAGCAACGTGACCTCGCCCTCGGTCTTGCCCTTCGCGAGCCCTTCCGCGAGGCCCTCCGCCTTGCCCTCGCCGAAGTGCTTACGAGCGAAAGGACTGGAAACCAGCCAGGTCGAGCTGGACATCAACGCCTCCATCACACGCCGTGCCGGGGCCGAAGCCATGTTGTGTGCGTATTCATAGTATCGCGGAGCGTCATCGTCATCGAGATCGTTGAGCCCCTTCAAGAAGGTCTCACTGACCTCCTGCCGCTCGCCATGAGCCATGACGGACAGCGCCGCGAGTGCGGGATCGCTGACCACCTGACCGGGATCGGTGAGCACCGGGATGTTGTCCGGGCCGTACACGCACGGGTCCAGGGTGATTTCCAGCTTTCCCGCACTCACCGTCACCGATCGCCTGAACGTGGCGGCTCTGCGGTCGGGCGAGATGACGATCACGTAAACCGGTTTGTTCAACTGCAGCCACAAGGTGACGGCATAACGCAGGGTCTGGTCGAGCTTGTCGTCCGACAGCCTCGTCTCGATCTCACTGATCACCGCATACCAGGGGTCTTGCGGTGGACCGCCGACGAGCACGGTATCGGCCTGACGGACTTTCGACACACGGTCGCTGAGCTCCCCTCCGGCGACGCGGATCTGGGAGCCGTCCGCCAGTCGAATGCCGCTGATCATGCTCATGAGCCGGATGGCGAGGTCTGGATGGTCGCGAACCAGGTTGTTGGTCGCATCATGCTGGGGGCCGGGCATGACACGTTAAGTTAGTGAAGGTTGCGCTACGTGTCAGCCGGACGCGGATTTTGACGCTCCATCCCGGAGATCAGGAGATCGCAGGTGAGGTGGCCAGGTGGCGCAGGCGGGACGGGGCGGTCTGGATGCGGGTGATCTCACGGACCGTGCACGCGCACAGCAGCGCCGCCACCGCCGTCACGCCGAGTTCGAGCCCGCTCAGCCCGGTCAGCTCGCCCGACGAGCCGCGCAGCGGCAGTCGCACCATGACCAGCGCCAGCGCCGCCAGCCAGCTCGCCCACCAGGAGCCCGCCAGCGCGAGCCAGCGCACTCGCCGGTCGAGCGGTGGGCGGGAGCCTTTCCATACCTGGTCGACCAGCATGACGGGCGCGATCAGGTTGACGCCCGGCAGCAGCCACGCCGCCATCACCGGCCCCGACGGATTGGCGACCCTGGTGGCGCGGCGCGCCCTGACCAGCCAGGTCAGGTAGGCGGACGCAGACGCGACCAGCGTGCCGACCGCCAGCAACATCAGCACCGCGAACAGCGTGACGGCCCCGACCACGACCTCGGCTCCCGGGGCGCGCGCGTCACCACCGAGCGTGACGATCTCGGCGGCGAGCCGCCTGCCGCGCACCTGATCGAAGATCACTAGAGCGGTCATGGCGGCGAGCTGGGCGGCAAGGGTCACATAGACCGCCGAAGCCGATCGCTTCGCCGCGGAAGGAGCCTGGCGCACGAATCTCTCCCCCCGTGGCACACATTGAGGTTCTGATTCACATGTATCCCGCCAGGCCCTCCGTTAATCAGCTGACCACGCCTGACTCCCATGCCCACGCGGCGATCTCCACCCGGTTCCTTGCCCCGAGTTTGGACTGGATGCTGCCGAGATGGGTTTTGACCGTGGACAGCGACACGAACAGCTCTCCGGCCACCTCCTGGTTGGTCCTGCCTCTGGCGACCAGCCGTACGACATCGAGTTCACGCTCGGTCAGCGGATCGTTGAGCGGCCGGACCGCGCCCGCCGCCGGCTGGGCGAGGTGCTGGAGCAGCCGTACGGTCACCGACGGTGACACCAGCGCGTCGCCGGCGGCCGCGGCCCTGACGGCCTCGATGAGCAGGGTGGGGCCGCTGTCCTTGAGCAGGAAGCCGGTCGCGCCCGAGCGGAGCGCGCCGTAGACGTACTCGTCGAGGTCGAAGGTGGTGACGATGACCACCCGCATGGGGTTCTCGACGCCTGGGCCCGCCAGGATCCTCGTCACCTCGATGCCGTCGAGCTTGGGCATCCTGATGTCGAGCAGGCACACGTCGGGGCGCAGCCGCCTGGCCGCCTCGACCGCGTCGGCCCCGTCGGCCACCGTGCCGACGACGTCGATGTCCTGCTGGGCGTCGAGGATCATCTGGAAGCCGGTGCGGACAAGTTCCTGGTCGTCGGCGATGAGCACGCGAATCGTCACACGGGCAAGCCTAACTTTCCGATCATCGTGGGATGGGCCGCACTCCGATCTCCCGGGGGCGGGGCCGAGCCTAGATCGGCCGATCGGCTGATGGCGATCGGACGCACGGCCGATCCGCGGCCCCGGCCTCGCACGACAAGGTCGTCTCCATGAACGACGTACTTGCAGGCCGCGCGCTCGCCAAGCGCTTCGGCCAGACGGTGGCGCTGAACGGCGTGGACATCACCATCCAGGCGGGCGAAGCCGTGGCGATCATGGGTCCGAGCGGTTCGGGCAAGTCCACCCTGCTCCACTGCCTGGCCGGGATCATGAAGCCGGACACGGGCGAGGTGCACCTGCTCGGCCAGCGCATCGACAGCATGAAGGAGCGCGACCGCAGCGCCCTGCGCAGGACCAGGTTCGGGTTCGTGTTCCAGTTCGGCCAGCTCCTGCCCGAACTGCCCGCCGAGGAGAACGTGGCGCTCCCGCTCATGCTCGGCAACGTGTCGAGGTCCGACGCGGTACGGCAGGCGAGGCAGTGGTTCGCCCCGCTCGGGCTCGGCGGCATGGAGGGGCGCAGGCCGGGCGAGCTGTCCGGTGGTCAGGCCCAGCGGGTGGCGATCGCCAGGGCGCTGGTGACCAAGCCCGCCGTGGTGTTCGCCGACGAGCCGACGGGCGCGCTCGACCAGAACACGGGCCACGACACGATGCGGCTGCTGGTGGAGGCCACCAAGCACAACGGCGCCTCGCTCATCGTGGTCACCCATGACCCGGGCGTGGCCGGCTGGTGCGACCGTACGGTCGAGGTCCGCGACGGCAACCTGCTGCACGGCGCGGTGAGCCGGTGAGCAACCTCATGAGCCTCACCTGGCGCCTGCTCAGGGGCGGCGGGCGCAGGGGCATGCTGGGCACCTGGCTGACGCTGGGCGCGGTCGTCATCTCCACGGGGCTGCTGCTGTTCGCCGTCTCGGCCAACTTCGCCTTCCAGGGACGCGCGGAACGGAGCGCGTGGCGCAACCCGGTCCAGGCGGCGGGCAAGGCGACGGCCGTCGAGGCGACCAGGGGCGACTACGTCCAGGACAGGAAGATCACCGTCGTCGACCTGGCGGCGCTGGACCCGAAGGCCGACGCGCCGCCTGGGCTGCCGCGCTTCCCCGCCCCCGGCGAGGTGTGGCTGTCGCCGGCGCTCGCGGAGCTGGCCAGGCAGTTGCCCGCCGACCGGCTCGCCGACCGCTACGACAACGTCAAGGGCGTGCTGGGCGACTCCGCCCTCGTCCATCCGGGCGAACTGGTCGCGGTGGTCGGCCACCGGGCCGACGACCCCGCCATGACCGGCACGCGCGGCGACACGTGGCGGGGCGGGGTACCGCCGACCAAGGTCGAGACGCTCGCCGGAACTCCGACGGAGGACGCGCAGGCCTACCGGATTCTCGCGCTCATCGCCAGCGTGCTCATGGTGGTGCCGCTGCTGGTGTTCGGCGGCGCCGCGGCGCGGCTGACCGTGGCCCGCCGCGACCAGCGCCTCGCCGCGCTCAGGCTGGTGGGCGCAACCCCTGGACAGGTGGTCGCGATGACCGTGGCCGAGGCCGTGATCGTCGCGTTCGCGGGAGCCGTGCTCGGCACCGTCCTGTACGGCGTGGCGGTCCCGCTGCTCAAGGCGATCAGGATCGGCGGAGGGCCGTGGTTCGCGGGCGATCTGCTGCCGAACCCGCTTCTGGCGGCCGGCGTGCTGCTGGCCGTACCGCTGCTGGTGGGGGTGTCGGCGATCGTCGGCCTGCGCAGGGTCGTGGTCAGCCCGCTCGGCGTGGCCAAGAGGGAGACCCCGCCCGCGATGCGGTTCGTGAGGGTGGTCGCCCTGCTCGCGGTGCTGGCCGTCGTGCCCATGCTCGGCACGAGCGCAAGCGTGGGCGTGGTCTCGGTGGTGCTGGGCCTGGCGTTCCTGTGCGTCAACCTGGTCGGCCCGTGGGTCGTCGGCCTCATCGGCAGGATCACCGCGAAGCGCGCAAGGCGGCCCGCGAAGCTGCTGGCGGGCCGCAGGCTCGTGGACGATCCGCGCTCGGCGTGGCGGACGGTCAGCGGGGTGGCGCTGACGGGTTTCGTGGCGGGCTTCCTCGGGCTGCTCAGCCCTGGGGACGCGCTGGCGGGACACGCCGCCGACGGCCGGCTCATGCTCGCCGTGCCCGAGGCCAAGGTGGCCGTGGTCGCGGGCCAGGCGCGCGAGCGGCTCGCGAAGGCGGGGGTGAAGGCCACGGTGAAGCAGGAGAAGGGGCTCGTCGCCGCCGCCGTCGGCACAGCCGACGTGGACAGGGCGCGCACGGCGCTGGACGGGCTCGTTCCCGGGCATTCGGCCACCAGCGAGGCGGACGAGCAGCGTTTCACCGGCCAGCTTCTCGACGACATCGCCACGGGGACCGTGGTCGTGCTGTCGGTGTCGTTCCTCGTCGCGATCGCCAGCTCGGGCATCACCTCCGCCTCCTCGGTCCTGGACCGCCGCCAGACCTACGCCCTGCTGCGGCTGGCGGGCACCCCGCTGGAGGTGCTGGACAGGGCGCGCAGGTCGGAGACGCTGATCCCGCTCGTGGTGATGGGCGGCGGCGCGATCGCGGTCGGCGTGTTCTGCGCCTCGCCGTTCATGCTGGTGTCGCCGAACATCTCGGGCGCGATCACGCTGGCGGTGTGCGTCACGGTCGGGTTCGCGGGCGTGATCGGCGCGGGCGCGCTGAGCAGGCCGCTGCTGCGCGCGGTGACCGACGATCCCGCCCCGCGTCCCGACTAGCCGAGGACCAGGTCGCGGATGATCGTCAGGGATCGTTCGTCGCGCGGGCCCATCACCAGCAGGTTGGTCACCGGCGAGGCCCGCCAGAGCTCCAGCCGTTCCCTGATCCTGGCGGGCGGGCCGACGAGCGAGATGCCGTCGGCCAGCTCGTCGGGAATGGCGTCGAAGGCCTCCTGCCTGCGTCCTTCCAGGTAGAGGGCCTGGATGCGCTCGGCGGCGGCCGCGTAGCCCATCCTGCCGATGATGTCGGCGTGGAAGTTGCGGGTCTTCGCGCCCATGCCGCCGATGTAGAGGGTGAGCATCATCTTCACCCCGTCGAGCGCGGTCCTGACATCGTCGGTGATCACGACCATGACCATCGCCGCGACCTCGAAGCCCGTGGGGAACGTCCCGTACAGCTCGGAGATCTTCGAGGGGAAGGTGAACAGCGGCAGCCAGCCGTCGGCGATCTCGGTGGCCAGCGCGACGTTCTTGGGCCCCTCCGCGCCGATGTAGACGGGGATGTCCTGGCGCAGCGGGTGCGTGATGAGCTTCAGCGGCTTGCCCAGGCCGCCGGGCAGCGGCAGCGGGTAGTGCGGGCCCTCGTTGGTGACCGGCTCCTCGCGCCGCCAGACCTTGCGCATGATCTCGACGTACTCGCGGGTCCTGGCCAGGGGGCGGGGGAACGGCTGGCCGTACCAGCCCTCCACCACCTGGGGCCCCGAGGCGCCGACGCCGAGCAGCAGCCGGCCGCCGGTGAGGTGGTCGAGCGTCATCGCGGTCATCGCGGTGGCCACGGGGGTGCGGGCCGACAGCTGCGCGACCGAGGTGCCGAGCTTGATCCTTCTGGTGCGCGCGCCGTACCAGGCGAGCGGGGTGAAGGCGTCGCTGCCGTAGGCCTCGGCGGTCCATACCGAGTCGTACCCGAGCCGCTCGGCCGCCTGCACGAGCTCGGTCGCGTCGTCCGCGTGACGCTGCCAGTAGCCCAGGTTCAGGCCTAACTTCATGCGATACCTCCCTAAATGAGAACAGGTTCTAATATTGTCCAGAGGGGTGTCAATGAGGTGCGTTCGGGGAAGTTGAGCCCTGTGCTGATGAAGCGGCTGCGTCGTCTGGCAGTGGTCCTGTTCTTGCTCCCGCTCGTGGCGGTTCCGGCGAGCGCGGGAAGTCAGACACGTCCGAACATCGTGCTGATCTTGGCCGACGACCTCGAGTACGGCGTGCTGGAGCACTTCCCTGCCATCACCAGCCAGCTGGTACGGCAGGGCGCCTCCTTCGACCACGTCTTCGTCACCAACTCGTGGTGCTGTCCTTCGAGGGCGTCGATCCTGCGCTCGCAGTACGTGCACAGCCATACCGTGTGGACCAACACCGCGCCAGAAGGCGGTTTCAGCCGCTTCTACACCGCCGGTCTGGATCGTTCCACGATCGGCAGCTGGATGCGCGGCGCCGGTTACCGGACCGCCCTGATGGGCAAGTACCTCAACCACTATCCGGGCGGCGTCGCCCCGGCGACGTACGTCCCACCGGGCTGGGACCAGTGGGCCGTGCCGGTCAAACGGCTCTACGAGGAGTACGACTACACCCTCAACGAGAACGGCAGGCTCGTCGAGTACGGCTGGGGCGAGGACGACTACCTCGAGGACGTGCTCGCCGAGAAGGCGAAGGACTTCGTCAGCGCTCCGGGCACCCAGCCGTTCTTCCTGTATCTGGCCCCCGTGGCCCCGCACAGCCCCGCCAACCCCGCTCGCCGCCACGCGGACGCCTTCCCCAACGCGAAGGCGCCCCGGCCTCCGTCCTTCGACCAGCCCGACCTCACGAAGGAGCCACTCTGGCTGCGGGATCTGCCCAGGGTCGGCACGACCGGTGAGGAACGCATCGACGAGCGCTACAGGGCGAGGCTGCGGGCCATGCTCGGCGTCGACGACATGGTCGACACCCTCGTCAGCGCCCTCCAGCAGGCGGGCAAGCTTGACAACACCTACATCTTCTTCGGCTCCGACAACGGCTTCCACCTCGGCACGCACCGCCTGCGCCAGGGCAAGACCACGCCGTTCGAGGAGGCGATCAGGGTGCCTCTGGTCGTGCGCGGCCCCGGCGTCGCGCCCGGGTCCACCATCAGCGCCATGGCCCAGACCGTCGACTACGCCCCCACCTTCGCCGAGCTCGCCGGCGTGGTGCCGCCGAGCTTCGCCGAGGGACGCTCGCTCGCGCCTCTGCTGCGCGGCATCACGCCGCCGAACTGGCGGCGCAACGCGCTGATCGAGTTCTCCAGGCCGACCAACCCCGACCTGGAGAGCCAGACGCTCGTGCCCGCCTACTCGGCGCTGCGCACCGCCACGCACACCTATGTGAAGTATGTGACGGGGGAGACGCAGCTCTACGACCTGACCACCGACCCCTACGAGCTGAACAACCTGGCCGCCACCGCCGACCCCGGGCTGGTGCGCGACCTGCAGGCGCGGCTGGACCTGATGCGGACCTGCTCGGGCGCGACCTGCCGTACGGCCGACGCCTGGGGAGGTTAGGCGGAGCAGGTGACGGCGGCGGGCAGGTCGCCCGCGACGAAGGCGGCGGGGGAGACACCCATCACCGAGCGGAACTCGGCCGTCAGGTGGGACTGGTCGTAGTAGCCCGCGTCGGCGGCGAGCGCGGCCCAGCCGCCCGTCGTGGCGCGGGCCAGCACGCCGCGCACCCTGTCGAGACGGGCGAACCGCTTGGGCGGCATGCCGACCCCGCTCGTGAACAGCGTTCGCAGATGGCGTTCGCTGATGCCGAGGCCCCTGGCGACCTCGCGGACCCTGGCGTACGGCAGGCGGTCGGCGGCCGCGTGCAGGAGCGCGGCCTGCGAGAGGTCGGCGGGCGAGACGGCGGAGAGCCGCTCGAGCACGGCCGCCTCGATCATGGCCGCCTCGCCGCCGGGAGCGGCCGCCAGCCGCACGGCCAGCCGATCGGCCGAAACCCCCCACAGCTCGCGCAGCGGCACGATCCTGTCCACCAGCTCGCTGACCGGCAGCCCGAGCGCCGCCCGCGCCCTGCCGGGGCGCAGCCGCACGGTGACACAGCGGGACAGCTCCTTCGGAGCCAGGTAGGAGGCACGGGTGCGCGGGCCGAGCACCATGAGGTCGCTGCGGCCTTCGAGGGTGGTGCGGAAGGCCAGCGTGGTCGCGGGGTCGGGCTCGCGCACGTGCACCTCGCCCCCGCCGTCGGCCGCCGCCTCGCTGCTCTCCTCGACCCAGACGCTCATGGCCTCCACCCTAGGTGCCGATTTCTCCTATAGACGGCCGGCCTCGGGACGGCAGCGTGGGACGCATGATCCTGGTCACCGGTGCCACGGGCACCATCGGAAGTGAAGTCCTCAGGCTGCTGACCGCGAAGGGCGAGCCGGTCCGCGCGATGACCCGCGACCCCTCGAAGCTGAGCGCGTACGGCGTGGCGGGCGACTTCGCCGACCCCGCGTCGCTGGACAGGGCGCTGGACGGCGCCGACACCGTGCTGGCGCTGACGGCGTTCGGGCGGGCGCTCGCCGACCACGACCTCGCCCTGGTCGAGGCGGCCGGACGGGCGGGCACGAAGAAGATCGTGAAGATCTCGGCGTTCGGCACGGGGGAGACGGCGGACGAGAAGGACGTGCGCTCCTGGCATCACCACGGCGAGCAGGCCGTCAGGGAGAGCGGGATGGCGTGGACGATCCTGCGCCCTGCAGGGTTCGCCTCCAACGCGCTGATGTGGGCGCACGCGGTCAGGGCGGGGGAGCCGATCCCCAACATGACGGGCCGGGGCGGTCAGGGCGTCGTCGACCCGCGCGACGTGGCGCGGGTGGCGGTCGAGGCGCTGACGGCAAGCGCGCACGAGGGAAGGACCTACGAGCTCACGGGGCCCGAGGTGATCAGCGTGCCGGAGCAGGCCGAGCAGCTCGGGCGGGTGCTCGGCAGGAGGGCGGAGACGGTGGAGGTGCCGCTGGAGGCGGCGAAGGACGGGATGCTCGCCTCCGGGGCGGATCCGTTCTTCGTGGAGGTCGCCATGACGGGGTTCGCGTTCGTCGCGGCGGGCGGGGCGAGCCGGCTCAGCGGGGACGTGGCGGCCGTGCTCGGGCGGCCTCCGCTGAGCTTCGCCGACTGGGTGCGCGACCACCGCGCCGCCTTCGAGTGACCTCCCGCCCGCGGGGACCGGGCCGCCCGCGGGGACCGGCCCGTGGGCCGGCATGTCAGGGGGCGGGCGTGTCGGAGGACGGGGGAACGGCGAGCGACGGGTAGGCGTGGCCCAGGTGGTCGGCGACCGCCTGGGCGGCGCCGTGCCCGTCGCGGGCCGTGACCAGCTCGTAGATGCGCCAGTGGTCGGCCATGAGCACGTCGGTGCGCCCCGCCGCCTCCACCGCCGCCACCGAGTAGGCGTGGATCGTCTGCCGCAGCGCCCGCATGGTCGCGGCCAGCAGCCTGTTGCCCGACAGCAGCGCCACCCCCAGGTGGAAGGTCACGTCGTGGTCGACGAAGGAGCGGGCGTCGCTCGCCCGCTCCATCTCCTCCAGCGCGGCCCGCATGATCTCCAGACCCTCGGGCGCGTCGACGTGCTGGACCGCCCACTGCTCGATCATCAACCGGGTGGAGATCACCTCGCCGAGCGACAGCGAAGCCGTGCCGAGGTGAAGCCGCAGCAGGTCGGCCAGCGCGCTCTCCGGCCTGGAGGTGAGCACCGCGCCCGCGTCAGGGCCCCTGCCCGCCTGCGAGGAGACCACCCCGAGCGTCTCCAGCACGCGCAGCGCCTCGCGCACCGACGAGCGGCCGACCTGGAGCTCCTCCGCCAGCTGCCGCTCGCCGGGCAGGCGGTCGCCCACGGTGAGCCCGTCGTCGGCGATGCGCCGCTCGATCTTGGCGATGACGTCCTCGAAGGTCCGGGGCTTCCTCATATGGTCAGACCATACTATGGTCAGACCATACTTTGAAGGGAGTGCCGTGCGAGTCGCCCTGTTCATCACGTGTGTCAACGACACGCTCTTTCCCGGCACGGGCAAGGCGGTGGTGTCACTGCTGCGCCGCCTCGGGTGCGAGGTCGACTTCCCGCGGGCCCAGACCTGCTGCGGTCAGATGCACGTCAACACCGGCTACCGGGCCGAGGGGGTACGGCTGGCCCGGCACTTCGCCGAGGTGTTCGACGGCTACGACGCGGTGGTGGCGCCCTCGGGATCGTGCGCGGCGATGGTGCGCGAGCAGTACCCGCGCCTCGGCGTCGAGCCGCCGCCCGTCCACGACCTGTCGGAGTTCCTCATCGACGTGCTGGAGGTGGAGGACGTCGGCGCCGCCTTCCCGCACCGGGTGACCTACCACCCCACCTGCCACTCGCTCAGGGGGCTGCACCTCGGAGACAAGCCGACGCGGCTGCTCCGGCAGGTCAGGGGGCTCGAACTGGTGCCGCTCGAGGGCGCGGAGGAATGCTGCGGGTTCGGCGGCACGTTCGCGGTGAAGAACCCGGCGATCTCCGCCGCGATGTGCGCCGACAAGGTGCGCAACGTGATGGACACCGGCGCCGAGGTGCTCTGCGCGGCCGACAACTCCTGCCTCATGCACATCGGCGGCACCATGCGCCGCCAGAACAACGGCGTGCGCATCATGCACCTGGCCGAGATCCTGGACGCGAGATGAGCGTATTCATCGGCATGCCGGGAGACTTCCCGACGAACGCCGCGCAGGCCGTACAGAACTCCCAGCTGCGCTACAACCTCCGCAAGGCCACCCACACGATCCGCGGCAAGCGGGCCAACGTCGTCGGCGAGCTGCCCGACTGGCTCGAGCTGCGCGCGGCGGGCAAGGCGATCAAGGACCACACGCTGCGCAACCTCGACCGCTACCTCGTCCAGCTGGAGGAGGCGGTCGAGAAGGCCGGAGGGCACGTTCACTGGGCACGCGACGCGGCCGAGGCCAACCGGATCGTCACCGACCTGGTCAAGCGGACGGGCGAGACCGAGGTCGTCAAGGTCAAGTCGATGGCCACCCAGGAGATCGGACTCAACGAGCACCTGGCGGGCGAGGGCATCAGCGCGTTCGAGACCGACCTTGCCGAGCTGATCGTCCAGCTCGGCGACGACTTCCCCAGCCACATCCTGGTGCCCGCCATCCACCGCAACCGCGCGGAGATCCGTGAGATCTTCCTGCGCAGGATGGGCGACGCGCCGGAGGATCTCACCGACGAGCCCGCCGCGCTGGCCGAGGCCGCCCGGCTCCACCTGCGCGAACGCTTCCTGCGCAGCAAGGTCGCCATTTCCGGCGCCAACTTCATGATCGCCGAGACCGGCACCTGCGTGGTCCTGGAGTCCGAGGGCAACGGCAGGATGTGCCTGACCCTGCCGGAGACGCTGATCAGCGTGGTCGGCATCGAGAAGGTGCTGCCCACCTGGCGGGATCTCGAGGTCTTCCTCCAGTTGCTGCCGCGCAGCTCCACCGGCGAGCGCATGAACCCCTACACCTCCACGTGGACAGGCTCGGCCGAAGGCCAGACCTTCCACCTGGTGCTGCTCGACAACGGCCGCACCACCGTCCTGGCCGACGAGGTCGGCCGCCAGGCGCTGCGCTGCATCCGCTGCTCGGCCTGCCTCAACGTCTGCCCCGTCTACGAGCGCGCGGGCGGCCACGCCTACGGCTCGGTCTATCCGGGCCCGATCGGCGCGATCCTCACGCCGCAGCTGCGCGGCCTCGACTCCGACCTCGACGCGTCCCTGCCCTACGCCTCGTCGCTGTGCGGGGCGTGCCTGGACGTCTGCCCGGTGGCGATCGACATCCCCGAGGTGCTGGTCGACCTGCGGGCCAAGGTGGCCCACCCCCGAGCCGAGCGCCTGGGCATGCGGGCCGCGGGATGGGTCCTCGCCAAGGAGGTACGGCTGGCCAAGGCGCAGCGCCTGGCCACGCGCTTCCGCAAGCTGGCCCCCAGACGCCTGCCGGGGCCGCTGTCGGCGTGGACCGACACCAGGGACCTGCCGGAGATCCCCGAGGAGTCCTTCAGAGACTGGTGGGCGCGCACCGGGCAGGGCGACGAAGGAAAGGCGACCTCATGAGCGCTCGCAAGGAGATCCTCGACAGGGTACGGCGAGCCGTCGAAGGCGCCCCCGAGGTGGAGATCCGCCGCGACTACCGCACCTCGATCCCGGTCGACGACCTGGTGGCCCACTTCGCCGAGCGCGTCGACGACTACCGGGCGATCGTGCACGTCGTCCCCTCGGCGGAGGTGCCCGCACTGGTCGCCACGCTGACGGAGGGCAAACGCATGATCGTCCCGCGGGCCGTACGAGGGGAGGGGCCCCTGACCGTCGCGCAGGCGGTGGAGGAGGACGAGCTGCTGACCGCCGACGGCGTCGCCACGGGGTGCGCGGTCGCCATCGCGGAGACCGGCACCATCGTGCTGGACGCGGGGCCCGACCAGGGTCGCAGGGCGCTGACGCTGGTGCCGGACTACCACCTGTGCGTCGTCAGGGCCGACCAGATCGTCTCCAGCGTCCCCGAGGCGGTCGCCAGGCTCGACCCGGCGAGGCCGCTGACCTGGATCAGCGGGCCGTCCGCCACCAGTGACATCGAGCTCAACAGGGTGGAGGGCGTCCACGGCCCCCGCACGCTCGAGGTGATCATCAGTACCTGATCACGGCCGAGACCTGCTTCACCTCCGGAGAGAACCACAGTTCGGCGTCGGTCATCGCGGCCGCCCTGGCGATCGCCGAGTCCGCACGCTCGCGGACCGGCGACTCCACGCCCCACCGGCGCAGCTCGTCGGCGTCGGCCGACAACTGGGTGCCGCCTGCCCCGATCCACACCAGGTCGGGCAGCTCGCCGGGGGAGAGCACGGCGTGCACCCTGCCCTCGCGCAGCAGCCGCGCCACCCGCTCGAAGCCCACCGCCTCCTCGTGCTCGCGGCGCCGGTCCAGCAACTCGGACCTGCGCTGCTCGAGCCAGGCGTCCAGCGTGCACTCGACGTCATGCTCGTACTCGTCGTGGTCGGCACGGCTGCCCTGCTCGGCCATCATGACCCGGTCGGCCGCCTTCGTGCCCAGATGGTCGCACAGCAGCGAGCGCGACCTCGGCTCGCCCGCCACCACGACCAGCTCGGCGCTGATCCTGCGCACCTGCTCGTCCACCTCGTGCGCCACCGTCTCGGCGTCGTGCTCCGACGACTCGTCCACCGCCCCCTTGTAGCTCTTGCGCGACCAGCCGCCCTGCGCGGTCCGCTGCAACGGCCACTTCTGGGCCGCCTCGGTCGCCACGCGCGGGGAACCGCCGCCGAACGCCATCAGCTCGACCCCGTCCCGGTCGAGCACCACCCGCAGATGCGGCACGTTCTCGCCCCGCGCCATCAGCAACGGCGTCACGTGCGGCAGGGGAGACCAGCGCGCCTGCTCGAGCCGCGGCGGGTCGGCCAGCGTCTCGGCGAGCACGACCTCGCCGCCCGTGGCGAACAGCGCCCTTCCGGGGGCCGGCACCGCCACCGCCGCCTCCAGCGCGTCGAGAGAGTCCTGATCGGCCTCCTCCATGCTCTCCCTGAACGAACGCCACCGCCGCCGCTCGGCCTCTGCGCTCAGCCCCGCGAGGTAGAGCGAGGCGTAGGGGCTGTGCCGCTCGTACAGCGGACGAATGAAGTCCAGCCTCACCTCACCACCTCTTTCGCTCGATGCCGAGTCCGAGAGCCTCGGCCACCTCCGCGACGTTGGCGAACCTGGTGCCGCGCGGCAGCCTGCCCACGGCCTCCAGCACGAAGTCCGGCGCGGACATCCGCCGCGCGTGAGCCATCAGCCTGTCCCGATCGGCGGCATAGTCCACGCCGCTCAACCACCTGGCCAGCTCGCTGCGCTGACCCACGCCCTCCGCGGTGATGCCCTCCGGCGTGCCGGGCGCGTGGCCCGGCGGGTAGCCGCCCATCGTGGGGACGTCCTCCTCCTGCCGCCGCCGCTCCTCCACGTGGCTCGATCCCAGCTCCCCGTCCGTCCGTCGCTCGTCCAGCCTTGGCCCGTGCTTGTCGCTCGCACGCCCCATGATCTTCCCCACCCCTTTCCAGCTGCCCAAATATCCGACCTACCCGCGCGAACCTCACCAAACATCCCCGTGGATCGCCTTGCCGGCATTGGCCGGTAGATCTTCCGGGTCGGGATTCTCCGCGGCCCTGAGCCGCCCGCTGACGGACGGCGAACGGAGGCTTGTAGGGTTTCGGCACAGCTTTGAGCTCTTAGGGGAACAGTGAGCGTTTTCGACCCTCGTCTCAACATCACGACAGACCGCCTGACCCTCCGCCCGTTCCAGCCCGACGACGCCGACAGGATCAGGGCCGTCGTCGAGGCCGGACACCAGTTCCTCCCGCCGGGCGCCCCCGATCACGTCGCCGCCATCGCGCACTGGCTCTCCACGGGCGTCCACGAGCTCCAGCGGTCGGGCCAGGGCGTCCACCTCGCCATGATCGACGGCGAAGGCCGCGTCGTCGGCGCCATCAGCCTGTTCAAGACTCAGTGGGGCGCGGGCATCACCGAGGTCGGCTACGGCGTGCACCCCCTCTACAGGGGCAGGGGCTTCGCCCCCGAGGCGGTGCGCGGCCTGTCCGCGTGGGTGTTCGGGACCACCGAGCTGCGCAGGATCGAACTGCGCGCCAACCTCGACAACACGGCCTCCCTCCGCGTCGCCGAGAAGGCCGGCTACACCTACGAGGGCGTGCTGCGCGCCGCCGAACTGGAGGACGACGGCGCCCACGACCTGGTGGTGTTCGGGCTGCTGCGCGGCTCCACCGGCGCACCCAACGTCTTCCCCCAGGAGGACCTGGTCACCCCACGCCTGCTGCTGCGCAGGTTCACCCTCGCCGACGTGCCCGACCTGACCGCCACCGCCGCCGACGAGCTCACCCAGAGCCGCACCAGCGTCCCCCGTGGTTACACCGAGGAGCACGGCAGGCTCTACGCGCTCATGATCACCGAACAGCACCGCATCAGCGGCGGCGGGATCGCGTGGGCGGCGGTCGAGAGGGACGGCGGCAGGTTCGTGGCGGGCCTCGACCTCAAGGGCACCGAGTGGGGCAACCGCTCGACCGAGGTCGGGTACATGACCGCCCCCTGGGCCAGAGGGAAGGGTTACGCGGGCGAGGCGGTGCTGGCGATCGCCGGATGGCTGTTCGACAAGCAGGGATTCCAGCGGCTCCAGCTGCGGGCCGCCGTCTCCAACCTCGCCTCCCAGCGGGTGGCGGAGAAGGCGGGGTTCACGCGGGAGGGCGTGGCGCGCAACGGGGGAGGAGACGAGGACCTCGTCGTGTTCGGGCTGATCCCCGGGGACCTTTCGTGACCAACCCCGGCCACGCGCGCCCGGTGAGCGTATCCCTGGACTGACGCCCGCCCCTCGCGGAGGATGGCGCGCGACCCGGCTTGCCGTACACACTGGGTCCAGAGGACGGTGAGTCGGATGATCACAGTTATCGGCTGGGACGGATCGCCGCTGTCGGCCAGGGCGACCGACTGTCTCCAACAGGCCACGCTGGTCACCGGCCCCGAGCGGATCCTCAGACGCTTCAAGCTCCCCGTCCCCGCAGGCGAGCTGCTGGACACCCTCGACGAGCACCTCGAACAGGGCGAGGGGCCCGCGGTCGTCCTCGCCGAGGGCGACCCCGGCTTCTTCGGCGTCGTCCGCGCGCTGCGCGGGCACGGGCTGAAGCCGGCCGTGATCCCCGCCAGCTCGCTCATCACCCGCGCCTTCGCCCGGGCCGGTCTGAGCTGGGAGGACGCGCTGGTCGTCGCCCCCCAAGGCCCCGAGCAGCTCAACCGGGTCGTCAACGCCTGCCGCGCCCACCACAAGGTCGGCCTCATCGTCACCCCCGGCGTCGGCCCTGCCGAGGTCGCCAGGGAGCTCGCCCCTACCACCCCGCGCGCGCTCATCGTCTGTGAGGACCTCGGCGGGCCCGACGAGCGCGTCACCCACAGCCGCATGGGCGAGGCCACGACCAGGCCGTGGAAGGACCCCGACGTCGTCCTGGTCGTCGACCCGCTCTACCGCGCCGAGCACCGCTCGTGGGTGGCAGGAGCCAGGCCGGGCCCCGACGAGTGGGCCGTCGGAGGCGACCTGACGCCCGAGGTCAGCGCCTACGTGCTGGCCAAGCTCGGCCCCCGCCTCGGCGACCTCGTCTGGGACGTCGGCGCGGGCTCGGGCGGCATCGCCGTCGAGTGCGCCAGGCTCGGCGCCGCCGTCATGGCCGTCGAGCGCGACGACGAGGCCTGCGCCAGGCTGCGCGCCAACGTCATCGGCCACGGCGTCAAGGTCGCGCTGACCCGCGGACAGGCGCCTCCCGCGCTCGAACCCCTTCCCGACCCCGACGCGGTCTTCGTCGGCGGCGGCGGCCCCGACGTGATCGTCGCCTGCGCCGCACGCACCCCCTCGAGGCTCGTCTGCGCACTCAAGACGGTCGAACAGGTGCCGGCCGTATTGCAAAGGCTCAAGGAACACGGATACCGTGCCGAAGGCACTCAAATCCAGGCATCACGGCTGGTCATCCAGCCTGACGGCTCCCACTCACTCACCGCGGAGGACCCCGTATTCGTCGTGCATGCACGTAGAGTGATCTGTGCATGACCTGCGTGCATCGGATATCCTCGCGTGTCTTGTCTCAATACCCCCAGGTCACAGGCGTGGAGATCCCCTTCATGAAGCCGCCGCTGCTGCTCATCGGGCAGGGCTCGCACGACGACACAGGCGCCGCCGAGTTCGGAAGGTTCGTCCACAGGCTGCGCTGCCGACTCGAGGAGAGCTCCGCCGAAGTCTCGGGTGGCTACCTCGCCAAGGCCAAACCCAGGCTCAGCGAATCCGTCGCATCCCTCGTGGCCAGAGGCCACCACCGGCTGGTGGCGCTGCCGCTCAGTCTCAGCCGCATGGAGGAGTTCCCCGCCGCCATGGCGCTGGAGCAGGAGCGGCATCCCACACTGATGTACGACTACGGGCGCCCGCTCGGGCCCGACCCCCGCGTGCTGTCGCTGCTGGCCGAACGGCTCGCCGAGGCCGCCGCCGAGATGCCCAGGCTGCGTTCGCTCGACGACGTCAAGCCGCGCCTGCGCGTGGTGCCCTCGATCCCCGTCGAGGAGCCGAGTGAGCACATCGAGCCGGCCGAGACCGCCGTCGTGCTCGTCGGCGAGGGCTCGACCGACCCCGCGGCCAACGCCGAGGTGCACCGGGTGTCACGGCTGTTCTGGGAGACCCACGCCTACGACTTCATGACCGTGGAGACCGCCTTCGTCTCGGTCACGCCGCCCGGCGTGCCCGGCGGCCTCGAACGCTGCCGACGCCTGGGCGCCCGCCGCGTCATCGTCGTGCCGTACCTGCTGTTCGCCGGCGGCCTGCTGGAGCGCGTCTGGGCGCAGGCCCTCGCCTACGGGGCCGGGCACCCCGACCTCGACATCCGCTGCGCCGAGGTGATCGGCGACTGCGAGGTGCTGGCCGACGTGGTCATCGACCGCTACGAGGAAGCGCTCCAACTGGCCGAAGGGGTCTCCGCATGACCTTGCAGGACGTGCTCGCCCGGATCGCGCCCGCCTCCGCCGCCGCGATGGCGGAAGCCCGCGACCACCAGAGCCGCCTCACCAAGCCGCCGGGCTCGCTCGGCGTCCTCGAGGAGGTGGCGGTACGGCTGGCCGGCGCGGCCTCCGCCTGCCCGCCGCCCATGCCGGAACCCGCCGCTCTGGCCATCTTCGCCGCCGACCACGGCGTCCACGCCCAGGGCGTCTCCCCGTGGCCGCAGGAGGTGACGCTCCAGATGGTCGCCAACTTCCTGGCGGGCGGCGCGGTCGCCAACGCCTTCGCCGCCCAGGTAGGCGCCTCGGTCACCGTCGTCGACGTGGGCGTCGCCGCGGACCTGCCCGCCGCCGACGGGCTGATCTCCCGCAAGGTGGCCTACGGCACCGCCGACCTGTCGGCCGGCCCCGCGATGACCGTGGCCCAGGCCGTCGAAGCCGTCGAGACCGGGATCTCGGTGGCCGAGTCGCTGGTGGCCGGCGGCGCCCGCTGCCTGATCACCGGGGACATGGGCATCGCGAACACCACCGCCTCGGCCGCGCTGATCTGCGCGTTCACCGGTAGGGACGCGGCCGAGGTCACGGGCCGCGGCACCGGTATCGACGACGCCACCCACGCCCGCAAGATAGCCGTCGTCCGCCGGGCCCTCCACGCCAACGGCATTCACCCCGGCGAGCCCCGGCCGGAGGACGCCGAAGGCGGTGCGGCGAGCTCCGGCGCCGTCCACTCCGGAAGTGCCCTCGAGGTCCTCGCGGCCCTGGGCGGCTTCGAGCACGCCGCCATCGCGGGCTTCATCCTCGGCGGCGCCGCCGCGAAGGTCCCCGTCATCCTCGACGGCGTCATCGCCGGGTCCGCCGCCCTGGCCGCCGCCGCCCTGGCTCCCGCCGCCGTCGACCACTGCGTCGCGGGCCACCGCTCCGCCGAGCCGGGTCACACCGCCGCCCTCGACCACCTCGGCCTGCGTCCCCTCGTCGACCTCGAACTGCGGCTCGGCGAAGGCACCGGAGGCCTGCTCGCCCACCCCATCGTCTGCGCCGCCGTGCGGGTGATGCACGAGGTGGCGACCTTCGACTCCGCAGGTGTCACGGAGAAGCAGCCCTAGTAACCCGGACCCGGTAGGTTTGCCTCCTGACATACCAATCCTCGCGAACGGGAGATCCGCCGACATGAGCCCCTACCTTCTCGGCCTGCGCCTCTCGGGTCGCCGGGTGCTCGTCGTGGGCGGCGGACGGGTCGCTCAGCGACGCGTTCCGGCCCTGCTCGAAGCCGGTGCCGAGATCACCATCGTTTCGACGAGCGTCACCCCCGCCCTCGACGACCTCATCGCCGCCGGACGTGTCACCTGGGAGGCCAGGCCGTACCAGGTGGGCGACTGCGACGGCGCCTGGCTCGTGCAGGCCTGCACCAGCGACAAGTCGGTCAACACGGCCATCGCCGCCGAAGCCGAGGCCAAGCGCATCTGGTGCGTGCGCGCCGACGACAAGGACGCCTCGGCCGCCTGGACGCCAGCCAGCGGCAAGGTCGACGAGATCGGCATCGCGGTCACGGCGGGTGGCGACCCGAGAAGGGCGGCGGGCATCAGGGACGCCGTGGTCAGCGCCCTGCGCGACGGCACCGTCGACGCGCGCCGCAGCCGTACCAAACCGGTCGGCGTTGCCCTGGTCGGCGGTGGCCCCGGCGATCCCGGGCTGATCACCGTGCGCGGACGTCAGCTGCTCGCCCAGGCCGACGTGGTGGTGGCCGACCGGCTCGCGCCACGCGCCCTGCTGGACGAGCTCGCCCCCGACGTTGAGCTGGTCGACGCGGCCAAGGTGCCGTACGGCAGGTCGCTGTCCCAGGAGAAGATCAACGAGCTGCTGATCTCGCACGCCCGCGAGGGGAAGTTCGTCGTCAGGCTGAAGGGCGGCGACCCCTACGTCTTCGGCAGGGGCGGCGAGGAGATGCTCGCCTGCGCCCGCGCGGGCATCCCCGTGATCGTGGTCCCCGGCATCACCAGCGCCGTCGCGGTGCCTGCCTCCGCCGGAGTGCCCGTCACCCATCGGGGGGTGAGCCAGGAGTTCCACGTAATCTCCGTGCACGTCGCGCCCGACAACCCTCAGTCCACCGTCGACTGGCCAGGATTGGCCCGGTCAAAGGGGACATTGGTGCTCATGATGGCCGTCGAACGTATCGCTTCGATTGCGGAAACACTCATCCGCGACGGACGTTCGCCGGAAACTCCCGTAATGGTGGTACAGGACGGTACTCTTCCGACCCAGCGGGCCGTCTCGGCCACGCTTTCCACCGTGGCCGACCGGGTGGCAGCGGCCGGAATCAGGCCACCGGCGATCGTCATCGTGGGCGACGTCGTGCGGGTCGGCCAGGAGGTCGAGATGGTTCGAGCGGAGCGCGTGCCGTGAGATCGGCTGGTGACGCCCCCGAGTCGCTGGGGGAACAGACTCTCAACTTCCGCGCGATCAGGGACGACGACGGTCCCGAACGCGCGGCCGAGGACGAGGAGCGGGTACGGCAGGCCAACGGCGCCTCGCCGCCTCCCCACGCCTCCCCTCCGGACGCCCACACGGCCTCCATGGCCGATGACCACGAGAGCGGCGCGGAGGACACCTTCTTCGCCTTCGCCCGTCCCGCAGCGCACGACCTGCCCCGGCCGGACGACCACTCCACCCTGGACCCCGAGCCGGCCTTCGACCACGTCATGCCCGCTTCCGACGCCCTCGTCGGGCCCGCCTCCGGGGCCTTCGACGCGTTCACTCCCGCGACACCCGCGACGTTCGACGCCTTCCGCGCCGTCACACCCGCACGGGAGACGCCTCCGACCGTCCAGGCCCCTGCCCCGAAAGCGGATCGCGCCGCGCCGCCCGCGAGCTCGGATCTCGCCGCGTCCGCGCGTCCGGACTCTGCCGCGCCGTCCGAGAACTCCGACGTCGCCGCGTCTGCGAGTCCCGACTTTGCCGCGCCGTCCGCGAACCTCGACGTCGCCGCGTCCGCGCATCCGGACCCCGGTGCGCTGCCCGTGAACCTCGACGTCGGCGCGTCGGCGAGTCTGGATTCCGGTGCGCTGCCTGCGAACCCCGAGGTCGCCGTTTCGCCCGAGCGGGCCGGTATCTCGCCCGAGCGCACCGGCACCGTGTCCGACGAGCACGAGGGTGCTTCGCCCGAGGAGCTAGAGCCCAGCGTGGCGGAGGGCCTCGCGGAGGACCCCCAGACGGACGACCTGCCCGACGCCCAGGATTCCGGGGGCGCCGCGTCCGAGGGCGAGCCCGCCGTCGCGTCCGACGAGCTTTCCGAGGGTCGTCAGGCCGGCGTCGCCGAGGACGACGTGTCGGCGACCGGCGACGCTGAGATCGCCGAAGACCTGTCCGTCGGTCACCCAGGCGAAGACCTGTCCGTCGGTCACCCAGCCGACGGCCGCTTCGACGACGTCCAGCACAGCGGCGCCGAGCTCGAGCCCGTCGAGAACGAGGACACGGCCGCTGCTTCGGAATCCGACGAGGACACTGCCGCCGGCTCAGAGACCGGCGAGGCTGCCGAGGGCGTCGGCGAGGCTACCGAAGGCGAGTCCCAGGAGCCGCAGGACGAGGCCGGTTCCGCTGACGACACAGCCGAGCCGCAGATCGGCGCCAAGGCCGCGGCCGTCCACACCGGTGACATCGAGACTGACGACGAGGCAGCTTCCGCCGACGTCGCCAAGCCTGGCGACATCGCGTCCGACGTCCCCATCTCCGACGTCCCCATCTCCGACGTCGCCGTCTCCGACGTCCCGGTGTTCGACGTCCCGGTGTCCGATGGTCCGGTCTCCGACGTCCCGGTGTCCGATGGTCCGGTCTCCGATGGTTCGGTCTCCGACGTCGCCGTGTCCGGGGTTTCCGAGCGCGATGCCGACGAGGCCGACGACGCCGACGCCCTCAAGGCCGACGATGCGGACGTCCTCGAGGCCGGAGACGTCGAGTCCGACGCGTCCGAATCCGAGCACATCGACTGGGGCGAGATCGAGTGGGGTGTCGAAGCCGTCTTCGACGCCGACGCCGATGCCGACGCCGACGCCGATACCGATGCTGACGCCGACGCCGGTGCCGACGACGGTCACGTCGACGACGACGACCGCGCCGGTTCCGGCGGCGAAGTGGCCGGTGCGCGCTCCGCCGTACCGAACCGGGCAGAGAGGGTCCTCGAAGAGGACCTGCCGGACGCCGCGGCGCAGGCGCTCGCCGCCGCCCTGGACGCGCTGAAGGAGGCCGTCGCCGACCTGCGGTTCGGGCTCGAGCTGCCCGGCGCGGAGGAGGCCCGCAAGGCGCAGGCCGAGATCCTCACGCAGCTGCAGGACTACGTGCTGCCGAGGGTGCGGATGAGCGCCGCCCCCGCCCTCATCGTCGTCGCCGGCTCCACCGGCGCGGGCAAGTCCACGCTGGTCAACACGCTCGCCGAGAAGAACGTCAGCCGCACGGGCGTCCGCCGTCCCACCACGGGCACCCCGGTGCTCGCCTGCCACCCCGACGACGAGGCGTGGTTCGCCGACGGCGAGCTGCTCGCCGGCCTGGAGCGGATCGACAGGCAGAGCAGGGAGGCCGCCCCTGACAGCCTCGTGCTCGTCACCACCGAACGCCTTCCGCAGGGCGTCGCGCTGCTCGACACCCCTGACATCGACAGTGTCGTCGAGGAGCACCACGAGATCGCGCGCCGCATGCTCGACGCCGCGGATCTGTGGGTGTTCGTCACCACCGCCGCCCGCTACGCCGACGCCCCCGCGTGGAACCTGCTCCGCCTGGCCAAGGAGCGCGCGGCCAGGATCGCGATCGTGCTGTCCCGCGTGCAGCCCAAGGCCAAGGACGTGGTGCTCAAGCACTTCGTGCGCATGCTCACCGAGTACGGCCTGGGCGAGGTCGAGCGGTTCGTCATCGAGGAGTCGGCCGTCGCCGACGGCAAGCTGCCCCACGGTGACATGACCGAGCTGCGGATGTGGCTGGCCGAGCTGTCGGTGGACGAGGAACGGCGGGCGCAGGCCGTACAGGACACCCTCGACGGCGTCCTCAACAGCTTCCGCACCCGCGTGCCCGCGCTCGCCAGGCACCTGGAAGGGCAGGTGGCCTTCCGCGCGGAGCTGCGCACCGACGTCGACGTGGCCTACTCGGGCGCGCTCACGAACATCGAGACCGCCATCCGCGAGGGAAACCTGCTGCACGGCGAGGTCCGCGCCAGGTGGCAGGACTTCGCCGGCTCCGGCGACCTGACCCGCAGCTTCCGCAGGAAGGGCAAGCCGGTGCCGCCCGAGCGGATCACCGCCTTCCGGGCCTCGCTCCGCACCGCGATCGAGTCGCTGATCACCTCCGCCGCGCACCACGCCTCCGACGAGGTGGGCGCGCGGTGGCGGCGGCGTTCGGAGCTGGGCGCGGGGCTCGACCGGCCCTCCGACGAGCTGGTCCGCCGCACCGGCAGGGCGGTGGCCGCCTGGCAGGAGCACGTCACCGAGCTCCTGCGCACCGACGGCGTGACCAAGCGGTCGGCCAAGGTCGTCGCGCTCGACGCCGAATCGCTCTCCCTGATCTTCATGGTGGGGCTGTTCAGCGCCGACGAGCTGCCGCAGAAGCTGCTCAAGGGGCTGCTGGGCGCCGAGGCGCTGCGCAGCATCAGCGCGAAGGCGCTCAGCGACCTCCGCGCCAGGATCGTCATCCTGTTCGACGAGGAGGCCATGCGGTACGTGCGGGCGCTCGACGCCGCCGGGATCCCGGACGAGGCCGCCGCGACCCGCCTCTACCAGGCCACGTACAACCTCGAGGTCGCACGATGAGCATCCACTCCGTCACCAAGCCCGGACTCGGCGCCAGGCTCGCCGCGCTGTCCAAGGTCGCGGAGCTCGGCCAGGCACGGCTGGACGCCAAGCTGCTGGCCGACGCCACCAACCTGCTGACCAGGGCGGGCGAACGGCTGAAGCTGTCGTCGGAGCACACCGTCGTCGCGCTGGCCGGAGGAACGGGCAGCGGCAAGTCCTCGCTGTTCAACGCCATCTCGGGGCTCGAACTGTCGCCCACGGGCGTGCGCCGTCCCACCACCGCGCGCACCCACGCCTGCGTCTGGGGCATCGAAGGCGCCGCGCCGCTGCTCGACTGGCTGCAGATCCAGTGGAGGCACCGCTTCGCCAGGGCGAGCGCGCTGGACAAGGGCGAGAGCCAGCTCCACGGCCTGGTCCTTCTCGACCTGCCCGACCACGACTCCATCAGGGCGCTCACCGACCCCGAAGCCGACCGGCTCATCGGCCTGGCCGACATGGTGGTGTGGGTGCTCGACCCGCAGAAGTACGCCGACGCCTCCACGCACCGCCGCTACGTCACCGAACTGGCCGGGCACGACGCGGTCACCGTGTTCGCGCTCAACCAGTCGGACAGGCTCTCGACCGAGGAGGTCGCCGAGCTCGTCATCGACCTCAACGACCTGCTGCGCCGCGAAGACGTCACCCAGCCGTCCGTGGTCCCGACCTCGGCCGTCACAGGGCGCGGCATCGACAGCCTCAAGGGCGTCATCGCCGACGCCGTCTCCAAGCGCAGGGCCGCGGTCCAGCGCATCGACGCGGACATCGACCGCATCGAACGCCGCCTCGTCCAGGCCATGCCCGTCGGCGCCGCCCTGTCGGCCCCCTCCTCTGTGGACGCCGCCCGCAGGGTCGGGCTGACCGACGCGCTGTGCGACGCGGTCGGCGTTCCCGCGGTCGGCGAGGCCATGGAGAGCACCTACGCCACCCGCTCGGCCACCTGGATCTCGTGGCCGTTCGCCAGGATCGGCTCGGTGTTCGGCGGCGATCCGCTCAAGAGCCTCAAGCTCGGTGACCTGCGCGAGGAGATCCGCTCGCTGGCCGGAGGGTCGGTCACTGCGCAGTCCGCCGAGGTCGACAACGCCATCCAGGCGCTCAGCGACGGCATCACGGTCGGGATGAACGAGGTGTGGCGCTCGGCCGTCCACCACGCGGCCGGATCACGGGCGGCGCAACTGCCCGAGGCGCTGTCGGACGAGCTGACCGAGGTCGCGCCCCAGCTCGACCGGGTGCCGGTGTGGTGGCGGCTGCTGAAGTTCTGGCAGTACCTGCTGGTGCTCGCCTTCGTCGCGGGCCTCGCCTGGATCGGGGTGGCGCTGGCGTTCGGCGTGTTCGCCGCCGGACGGTTGCCCGAGTCGCTCGCCGTGTTCGGTGACGCGGCGACCCTGCCATGGGTGGGGCTGATGACTGCCTCGGTGCTGGGGCTGGGGGCGCTGTCGGCCATGGCGTCCAAGAACTTCGTGGCGCTCGGCGCGGCGAAGGAGCGAGACCGGCTCGAGCGGGAGATGCGCAAGCGGGTGGGCGCCATCGCGGAGTCCATGGTGGTGGAACCTGTGGAGCGGGAACTGACCCGTCACCACGAGTTCTACACGGCCATGAAGGCCCTGTCGGGCTGACGTTCGCCTGCCTTCTGCCGGCTTCCGTGCGGCGGGTGCCTGCCTCGGCCTGTGTACAGCGGCGCCGCCTTGTCCTTGGGCAAGCGTGTCGTCCCTTGAGCAAGCGTGTCGTCCTTGGGCACGGCCTCCGCTGGCCTAGGTCTTGAGTACGGCGTTCGCCGGCCTAGGTCTTGAGCAGGCGTTCGCCGGCCTCGGTCTTGAGGACGGCGCGTGTACCCCTCGGTCTGGGGGCGTCCACCTCGTCACCCTGTCCACAGCACCGAGCCACGCCGAGCCCTCATCCACAGAACCACGCTCGGTCCGTCCCCCACCCACCCCCACACGACACCGTTTCCTCATGCAGCGGGCACCCGGCCCGCCACATGGGAGGCACGATGAACGACATCTACATCACGCTCACCGGCAACGTCGCAGCCCCACCCCGCCAGCACGCCTTCGCCGACGGGTCACGGGTGACCTCGCTCAGGGTGGCGACCAGGCACCGCTTCTTCGACAGGAAGACCCAGGAGTGGTCCGACGGCGACACCGTGTTCTTCGCGGTCCGCTGCTGGCGCACCCTCGGCGACAATGTGGCCCAGTCCTTCCAGGTCGGGCACCCGGTGGTCGTGTGCGGCAAGCTGCGGATCAGGGAGTTCGGGCCCGACGGCGACCGCCGGTTCATGCCCGAGATCGAGGCCAGCTCGATCGGCCACGACCTACGCTGGGGGGTCGGCGCCTTCTCCAAGCCCGAACGCTCGGGCGGCATCGGCACGCTGAGCAGGGAGACCAGGGAGAGCCTCGACGAGTCCACGCAGGACTGGGCCATGTCGGGCTCGGCGAACGTCCACCCTCTCCACGGACGCCCTTCACCCGCCTCGCCCCCCTCGGCGTCCTCGCTGTCTTCGCCGTTCTCGGCCTCGACGGCCTCGTCGGCTTCGTCGGCCTTGTCAGCGGAGGAGGCGGCACAGGAGACGACCGGCTGGCCCTTCCCCGTCTCCTCTGCCGACCTCCCAGCCGTACCCGCATCGGAGGCAGGAAGAGAGGCCGCATCCGTGTCCGCGGTCCCGGCTGCTTCTGCGACGACCTCGAACAGCGGAGACACGATCATCCTCGTGCCGCCCGGCTCCTCGGAGGACGAATACCGCACCCGCTCCGAGGAACTCCCACAAGAACTGTCTGAGAAGCAAGGGCGGGAAGCGGACCGCAGCGCACCTTCCAAGGGAAAGAACACAGACCAGGACGTACCTTCCGAAGGCAGGGACGCGGGCCCCGACGCACCTGCCGAAGGTGGGGACGCGGGCTCCGGGGCACCTTCCGGGGGAGGGGACACGGGCTCCGGCACACCCTCCGAGGGAGAGGACGCGGGCTCCGGCACACCCTCCGAGGGAGAGGACGCGGGCTCCGGCACACCCTCCGAGGGAGGGGACGCGGATGCTGGTGGAGCCTTCAGAGGCCGGGACGAGGACCGCGGCGCAGGACATCCGGGCGGTGGCGCAGGAAAGGTCCGCATCCTGAACACCGAAGACGCGGCCCGCGTCACCACACCCCGCTCCCGGCGCGCCAAGGCCGCCTAACCGGCACCCTCCCGCATCACCCTCGCGCCCTCCAGGCGTGGGCTGATGCGGGCTTCCAGACGCGGCACCAAACGTCAGACCGCGCTTTCCAGGCGCGGTCGCTGACCTTCTCACGAGGGGCCTCTGGTTACCCTGCGTGCGGAGTGGCCGCTGCGCGAGGGTCAGCACTGTGTAAACCAGCGTGGTGACTGACCGCATTCGTGCAGGAGCATGCCACATGTCACATGGTCATGGCGCCGACCGCCCGTTCGTCGAGACCGCGCCACCCAGGCGCGGTCGTCGACCTCCGTCTGGGGGCCGACCACCATCTAAGGGCGGACCACCATCTGGGGGTCGGCCGCCACGTGAGTCCGCCACGTGGGAGCCGACCACCACCTGGGGGCCGATCACCATCTAAGGGCGGACCACGATCTGAGGGTCGACCACCTCGTGAGTCCGCCACGTGGGAGCCGACCACCACCTGGGGGCCGATCACCATCTAAGGGCGACCGCCACGTGAGTCCTCCGTGAGGGCCGACCACCACGTCTGGACTGTGTATTCCGGCGGGATGGCTACCGGCCACGTGTGGACCGTGTGGCCCAGCTTTGGTGGCTGACCTCCTGGCACGTAGGGGGCGGGTCATCCCGGTGTGCTCTCGGTGGCGCGACTTGTGCTGACACCCGCGTGGCCGGGGCCTGCATGTCAGCTGTGCTGCCCACGTGCGGTTGTTGGCGGCCTACCGGGTCAGTTCGTGCGTGCGGCGGCTGACGACCTGCAGGTCAGCGATGCGTGCGGTGGCTGACGACTCTGCGTCGGGCCGGTGCCGTGCCGCGTGATGCCGGTCACCACGGAAGGTCAAGGCCCCCGGCGGTTCTCGTTGGTCGGGCGTATCAGGGCGTTCTGGATTGTTCGATTCAAAACGAGGATGACCGGATGACGATGCTGTGCGCAGGGAGGAAATGGGGAGGCGGAGGGGGCACCGGCCGCGTAGTTGGCGTCACGAGTCTTCGCTCGAGCTTGCCGGGAGGGGTCGGCCGATGGCGTTCCGTGTCAGATGGCTAGAGCATCTGTCAGGTCCAGGTGACGCCCCGCACCATGGCTGCTCCTTTCCAGCACGGCCCGCTCGCGGAGTGAGCGGTTCCATTCTCGGACCATCAAGCGCAGATGGCCACGGTGCCCAAGGTAGCGGTTCCCGTCGCGCGACGCACACTCCGCAACTATTGTGTTACACATCGTTAGTCAGGGAGGAGGCGAGATGGCAGCGACCAGTCATACCTCGATCAAGCCTCGTAACAGTGTGTCCACACTCGCGGGCCGGTGGCCGTTGCTGGCGCAACGTGGGCCGCTCGTTGCCTACCTCTGCGGGATCGTAACGCTGGATCTCGTGGCGATCGCGTTCTTCGCGGCATCCGGCCCCTATCGATGGCCGGACGTCCTGATGTTCGCCGCGCTTATGGGTTGCGGCGCGGTGTGCATCGAGGCGACGCGTCGCCTCGGCATGCCCGCGGGCGTCTCCCGCGACCTGCTGTCAGCGTGGTGGCTGCCCGTCGCGCTGCTGCTTCCCCCGATCTACGCGCTGCTCGCGCCGATCCTGCTGCAGATGCTGATGCAGGTACGGGTCAGGGCGACGGTGCTCTACCGGCGCGTGTTCAGCTCCGCGGCCATCGGTCTCGCCGGTTGTGTGGCTTCGGTGGTGTTCCATGCCGTCGTGCCGGACATTTCGGCGCTGTCCAAGGGGGCGGGAGTCCCGATCATGCTGGCGGTGGGGTGCGCGGCGCTGTTCGCCCTGCTCAACACCGCACTGATCGTGATCGCCGCACACACCGCCGACCCCGACACCCGCTGGCGCGACGTGCTGTGGGACAGGGAGAGCGCGATCCTCGACGTCGTCGAGCTGTGCCTCGGCGTGATCGTGGCGATCGCGTGCGGTCTCAACCTGGCGCTGCTGGCGCTCGCGCTCCCGCCGGTGGTGCTGCTGCAACGCAGCCTCCTCCACGCCCAGCTCCAGGCCGCGGCGCGCACCGACGCCAAAACGGGCCTGCTCAACGCCGCCGCATGGCAGCGCGAGGCCGACACCGAGATCGTCAGGGCCCGCCGTACGGGAGAGACTCTGGCCCTTCTCATCATCGACATCGATCACTTCAAACGCGTCAACGACAAGCACGGCCACCTGGTCGGCGACCAGGTTCTGGTCGGGGTGGCGGCGACGCTCCGCAGCCAGTTGCGTGATTACGACGTGGTGGGCAGGTTCGGCGGCGAGGAGTTCGTGGTCCTGCTGCCGCGCGCCGACATCACCGAGGCCCGCAGGGTGGCCGAACGTCTGCGCAACAGGATCGGCCGCATGGCCGTTCCCGCCGACGACGCCTTGATCACGGTGACGATCTCGGCTGGTGTGGCCATCATGAGCATCCACGGCGACGACCTGATAGAACTGCTCGCCGCGGCTGACCTGGCGCTCTACCGGGCGAAGGAGCTGGGACGCGACCGCATCTGCATCCCCGCCGTGCAGCCCGCGCCCCCTCCGGCGCCGATGGACCCGCCACCCGCGGCCTGACCCCCACCAGCGCGCCGCGGCTTGACCCCACCTGGGCTCGCGGCCCGACCCCTCCATCAGGGTGCCGCGGCTTGACCCCCACCAGCGTGCCGCGGCTTGACCCCACCTGGGCTCCACGGTCTGACGCCACCTGGGCGCGTGGCCCGACCCCTCCACCAGGGTGCCGTGGCCTGACCCTCATCTGGGTGCCGCGGGCTTGACCCTCGCCAGGGCGCCGCGGGGTGTGGCCCATCGCACATGTCCGAGCCCGCTCCTCCTCGAGGGGCGGCTGTCACGCATGTCTCGGCGCTGTTGCGCTCGTATATGCGCTCGGCTTCCGTCGTCGCGGGTGCTCGGGGCCGTCCTGTCGTCGTGTGCCGCTGCGGTGCCGGGGCCGCCGTCCGCGCGGACCCCACGCGGCCTGAAGCCATTGCCTGGTCGTGGCATCGAGCGGATCCGTCCCTGCGGTCCGGCCCCGGACCGTCAACCGCCAGGTGTCGTCCGGCGGATGTGCCCCATCGCCGCCGTCGAAGGGGTTACCGCGTGCCGTACCGCGGCACCCTCTTGGCCGACGTCTGCCCGCCGTACGCGGAAAGGGGCGGGGTGCGGAGGTGAAAGGGAAGATCACCCCATCCGGTACGGCGGAAGCCGGTTCGCGCACGCCCTAAGCTAGAGGGCATGCCGGAGTACATCTACACGATGCAGCGCGTGCGCAAGGCGCACGGCGACAAGGTTGTCCTCGACGACGTCACCCTGTCGTTCCTGCCCGGAGTCAAGATCGGCGTGCTGGGCCCGAACGGCACCGGTAAGTCGACGCTGCTCCGGATGATGGCCGGCCTGGAGCAGCCTTCCAACGGCGACGCCAAGCTCATGCCGGGGTTCACCGTCGGCATGCTTCAGCAGGAGCCGCCGCTCAACGAGTCCAAGACCGTCCTCGGCAACGTGCAGGAGGGCGTCGCCGAGACGATGGCGATGCTCCACCGCTACAACGAGATCGCCGAGCAGATGGCCACCGACTACAGCGACGAGCTGCTGGAGGAGATGGGCAAGCTCCAGGACCAGCTCGAGCACCGCAACGCGTGGGACCTCGACTCCCAGCTCGAGCAGGCCATGGACGCCCTGCGCTGCCCGCCGCCCGACGCCGACGTGACCAAGCTGTCCGGTGGTGAGCGTCGCCGCGTCGCGCTGTGCAAGCTGCTGCTCGAAGCCCCCGACCTGCTGCTGCTCGACGAGCCCACCAACCACCTCGACGCCGAGAGCGTGCAGTGGCTGGAGCAGCACCTGGAGAAGTACGCGGGCACCGTGCTCGCCGTCACCCACGACCGCTACTTCCTCGACAACGTCGCCACCTGGATCCTCGAGCTCGACCGCGGCCGCACCTACCCCTACGAGGGCAACTACTCGACCTACCTCGAGGCCAAGGCCCAGCGGTTGAAGGTCGAAGGTCAGAAGGACGCCAAGCGCAAGAAGCGCCTGGAGGACGAACTGGAGTGGGTCAGGTCCAACCCCAAGGCCCGCCAGACCAAGAGCAAGGCCCGTCTCCAGCGCTACGAGGAGATGGCCGCCGAGGCGGACAAGTACCGCAAGCTCGACTTCGAGGAGATCCAGATCCCGCCGGGCCCGCGCCTGGGCACCACGGTGATCAAGGCGGACGACCTCACGAAGGGCTTCGGCGACCGTCTGCTGATGGAGGACCTGACCTTCGACCTGCCGCGTAACGGCATCGTCGGCGTCATCGGCCCCAACGGCGTCGGCAAGACCACGCTGTTCCGCATGATCACCAGCAGCGAGACGCCCGACACCGGCGCGATCGTCATCGGCGACACGGTCAAGATCTCCTATGCGGACCAGAGCCGTGGCGGCATCGACCCGAACAAGAACGTCTGGGAAGTGGTCTCCGACGGGCTCGACCACATCAAGGTCGGCAACGTCGAGATGCCGTCGCGCGCCTACATCGCGGCGTTCGGCTTCAAGGGCCCCGACCAGCAGAAGAAGGCCGGTGTCCTGTCGGGCGGCGAGCGCAACAGGCTCAACCTCGCGCTCACCCTCAAGCAGGGCGGCAACGTCCTCCTGCTCGACGAGCCCACCAACGACCTCGACACCGAGACCCTGTCCAGCCTGGAGAACGCGCTGCTCGACTTCCCGGGCTGCGCGGTGATCACCTCGCACGACCGGTGGTTCCTCGACCGCATCGCCACGCACATCCTGGCGTGGGAAGAGGGCTCGAGCTGGTTCTGGTTCGAGGGCAACTTCGCCGACTACGAGAAGAACAAGGTGGAGCGCCTGGGCGCCGACGCGGCCCGCCCGCACCGCGTCACCTACCGCCAGCTCCGCCGCGACTAACCCCGCAGCAAGACCTCCGCCCCCTCCCGGACACTTCTTCGTCCCGGAGGGGGCTTAGTTCTGCCCACCTTCTGTACGGCGAGCCGCCCCAAGCCCACCCGCCGCCGCCGGCCGGCGTCTGTCCAGGGAGACGTTCATCGAGCGCGCGGCCGGCCCGCCGTTACGCGGCAGGCGACGCCAGCGGGCCCCTACGACCGCCGGTCGGCCAGGAGCAGCACGGCGGGAAGCGCGGCGATGAGCGCCATCGCGATCGCCGCCGTGCCGAGCCGCCCCGAACCCAGGAGCGGCGTCACCAACGCGGCACCGATGGGTGGGGTGGCCTGCATGAGCGTTCGCAGGATGGAGAACCCTCTGCCACGGAGTGGGGCGGGGATCCGCGCCATCCGCAGGGACTGCGCCCAGACGGTCATGGGTGCGCTGAACAGGCCGATCACCAGGAATCCCGCGGCCACGCCGATCGTGTGCGGCGAGGTGAACACCAAGAGGAACCCCGTGGCGGCGACGAGCTGGACCAGGGCGATGGTCCTGACCGGGCGGGATCTCGGCGTCCACGCTCCCGCGGCAGCGGCGCCTGCCAGCTCACCCGCCGACAGGGCGGCCAGCAGGACGCCCAGGGTCTGCGCGCCGCCGGCGAGCTGGGTCTTGGCCAGCCAGGGGCCGACGACGAGCAGCATCCCGGCGGCGACGTTGAAGGCCATGAACGCCAGCGTGGTCCCGACCAGCACCCGATCTCGCAGCAACGTCCCGATCCGGAGCCGCACGCCGGGGCCGTGCGCGTCACCTCCGGTTCGGCGTTCGTCAGCGGGAGGCGGGCCTGCCGTATTCGCCGGCACGGAGGGGGAGTCGGGGGCGAGGGGGCGGCGGACCGCCAGGGCCGTAAGGGCGAACACCGCATAGGACAGCGCGTCGAAGGCGAGCACCGCCTCGCTGCCCAGGCCTGCGATCAGCAGGCCGCCCAGTGCGGGCCCGACCATTCCGGCCAGGCTGAACGCCAGCGACTCCAGGGCGTTGGCGGCGTCCAGGTCCTCGGGCTCGACGAGGTCGGGAATCGCGGAGGGGAAGCCGGCAAGCGGGACCATCTTGAACAACCCGTAGACGCCCGCCACGACGAAGGGCAGCACGGCGGGAACCTCTCCGACAGCCGCAGCGATCGGGATGGACGCCATGGCGGCGCCGCGCACCACGCTGTCGACCGCGAGGACATGTCGCTTGTCGAACCTGTCGAGGACAGGGCCGGCGATCAGGCCGCCGACGAAGACGGGCAGCGTGTAGCAGACGGTCAGCAGGCCGAGCCGCCCGGTGCCGCCTGGCTGGGAGAGCACCAGCCAGGTGAGGGCGACGAAGGTCATCCCGTCGCCGACCAGGGAGAGCGACGAGCCCAGCCACAGGAGGCGGAAGTCGCGGCCGGACAGGGCGCGGCGGTAGGCGCCCAGCCGGCTCTGGACGGAGTGGTTGGCAGGCATGCGGACCAGCGTGGCCTGACGAGGTTCTCGAACGCTGGCGGCCATCGGTCGCCGTCTTCAGCGGGAGATCTGCTCGGGGCTTCACGTGGACGGATTCAACGTGAGCGGGACTGATCGGCATCGCGAGGTTCATGAACGCCGGCCCGGCGAAGCGGCAACACCTGGCGCTGTCGACCAGGAGCAGGGCCGCCTGAGCGGGGTGAGGGTTCCGTGGGGGGCGAGGTGATGAGAGGTCGGAGGGGCGTTTGCTGGGGATGGGGCGAGGGGTGTGGGTCGGTGTGGGGGCGAGGTGATGAGAGGTCGGAGGGGCGTTTGCTGGGGATGGGGCGAGGGTGCGGGGACGAGGTGGTGAGGGGGCGTGGGGGTTTGCTGGGGATGGGGCGAGGGTGTGTGGGCCGGTGGGGGGGCGAGGTGGTGAGAGGGTCCTGGGGGCCTGCCGGGGATGGGCTGAGCGAGTGGTGGGCCGGGGTGTGTGGGGGGCGAGGTTGTGAGAGTTCGGCGCGGGCGCTTGCTGGGACAGGGCGAGGTTGTGGATCTGCGTGGAGACCGGCTGCGGTGGAGGAGGTGGGGCGTGAAGCAGTGGGGTGGCGGAGGTGTGGAGAAGCTTGCCGGGGCGGGCGGGATCATGACGGTGCGGCGGTCGAGGAGCCGGAGGTGGAGATGACGGCTCCCTTGGCGGCGCGGGCGAGACCGCCGGGGGATCTCGCCGACAGTGTGGAGGGACGTCTGCGGTGGCTGGTGGGGTCTCAGCGGTGCGGCGTCGGGGTCTCAGCGGTGGGGCGCCGAGATGTTAGCGGTGGCTGGTGGGGGTGCGGCGTCGGGAGTCAGGGGTGGTTGGTGGGGTCTCAGTGGTGGGGTGTTGGGATGTCAGGGGTGGGTGGTGGAGAGGGTGTGGCGGGTGTAGTCAAGGGCGTGCGTCGCGAAGGCCGCGCGGGACGCGCCCGGTACTCCGATGACGATCTGGGTGCTGAACCCGTCGAGCATCGCGCGTAGCCGTACCGAGAAGGCCTCCGCGTCGATCGGGGCGAACTCGCCGGACCGCATGCCGTCGTCGAGCAACCGGATCAGGTCTTCGTGCCAGCGCCGGTCCAGCTCGGCCTGTGTGTTCCGTAGTTCGGGCACGGCGAGGGTGCGGCTCCACACGTCGACCCACAGCAACCAGCGCGGGTCGGCGGTGCCGGTGGGCAGGTAGAGGTCGATGTACTCGGCGATCCGGTCGCCCGCGGGTGTGCTCCGCCCCATGAGCTCGGCTCGCCTGGGCGCGAGGCGTTCCTCGCTCCAGCGCAGCGTTTCCAGGAGTACCTGGTCCTTGCTGCCGAAGTAGTACAGGATGTGGCCGCCGCTGGTCCCGAGCCGCCTGGCCAGTCCCGCCATCGTGAGGTCGGCGAGCCCGTGCTCGGCGATGGCGGCCATCGCGGCCTCCAGTACCTGCTCTCGTGGGCGATCCAGCCGGCGATGCTCCCGCGCCATTGCTCACCTTGCGATAACGGTCGTTGACGAATCCTTGACGGACCACTGTACGGCAGTGCATTTTGAATGCCATTCAATCGCTTTGAACGCCATTCAAAGACTGGCTCGAGGAGCCTCCATGATCCAGCCGCATGTGGCCCCCACGGCCGCTCCAGCCTCGCCCTCCCTGGCCCGGATGCTCGGCCTGTTCGGCGCCGTCCTGCTCACCCTGTCATGCATCACGCCCGCGTCCTCGCTGTTCATCATCGTTCCCGAGGTGCTCGCAGGGCAGGGCAGCGGCGCGGTGCTCACGCTGCTCGCGGGGGTGGTCGTCTCGGCCGCCGTCGGCTGCTGCTACGCCGAACTGGGCACGCTCAAGCCGAGCTCCGGCGGCGAGTACGCCATGGTGACGGCGATGCTCGGCCGGTTGAGTGGCTGGCTGACCTTCGGCCTGTCCATCTCCCTGCTGATCGTGATCCCGCCGATCATCGCGCTGGGCACGGCGGACTACCTGAGCGACCTGTTCTCGGTGGACCGGGCCGTCGCCGGCGCCGTCGTGATGCTGGCCGCCGCCGCGTTCGCGGTGCTCGACATCAGGTCGAACGCCCTGATCACCGGCATCTTCCTGGCCATCGAGGTGGTCGCCGCCGGAGTGGTCGCCGTGCTCGGCCTCGCGAACACCAGGCGCGGCGTCGACGTCCTGGTCTCGCCGGTCCTGCCGGACGGGCACGGCGGCACCTCGCCCTTCGGGGTGGCCGCCCTGATGGCGGGCCTGACCGTGGCCATGTTCGTCGTGAACGGCTTCGGCACGGCCACCTACCTCGCTGAGGAGATCAAGGAGCCGCGACGCAACATCGCCCGCACGGTGTTCTGGTCCCTCGGTCTGGCGGCCGTCGTCATCATCGTGCCGGTGACAGCGACGGTGCTGGGTGTCGGCTCCCTCGACGACCTGGTCAACGGCTCCTTCTCCGACTATGTCCGGGCCTGGGGCGGCGACGGTGTCGCCACCGCCGTGGACCTCGGCATCGCCATCGCGATCTTCAATGCCGTCCTGGTGATGGTGCTCCAGAACGGCCGGGTCGTGTTCGCCTCGGCGCGCGACCGCGCGTGGCCCGCGCCGGTCAGCGGGCTGCTCACCCGGATCCACCCGCGCTGGGGCTCGCCCTACGTGGCGACGCTCGTCATCGCCCTGCCTGGAGTCGTGATGGCCGCGCTGCTCGACATCGAGCAGCTGCTGGGCCTCACGTCGGTGATCGTGACGGTCGTCTCTCTGCTGCTCGCCGCGGCCGCACTGCGATCCCGTACGGCGGAGCACCGGCGGGAGCGGGCGTGGCGGATGCCGTTGTGGCCGGTCCCGCCGCTGGTCGTGATCGGGGCCCTGGGCTACGCGCTGTTCGAGCAGGACCTCGGGGATCTGCTCATCGCGGCCGGCATCGTCGTGCTGTTCGCGGCCTACTACGTCCTGTACCTGCGGCCACGGCGCGCGACCCACTGGCTCGTCACCGTCCCTGAGGACTGACCGGCCAATGACAACCGATGAAGGACCGCTGTCTCTGGGGGTTGGCGAGTTGTGACCCGTGAGGGACCCGCTGTCTTCAAGGGTTGGCGGGTTGTGACCTGTGAAAGACCGCTGTCCCTGAGAGCTGGGGGCATGGCGACTCGTGGGGGTCCGCTGCTCCTGAGGGTTGGGGGTTGTGGCGCCCTGCGAAAGACCGCTGTCCCTGAGAGCTGGGGGCATGGCGACTCGTGGGGCCCGCTGCTCCTCAGGGTCGTGGCGACTTGTGAAGGGCCGCTGTTCCTGAGGAGGGACGCGGCGTGGCGACCGGCGCCCCCCGGAGGATCGGCGGGTCATGACGGCCCGTCGACACCCGCCCCCCGAAAACTGACCGATCATGAAGAACCCCGTCAAGGAGGACGGATGACGATGACCGCCGACCTGATCGTGCGGAACGCCCGGATCCACACCGTCGACGACGCCTGTCCCGAAGCGGAGGCGCTGGCCGTACGGGAGGGCAGGATCGTGTGGCTCGGCGCCGACGCCGACGCGCCCGCGGCGGCGGAGACGATCGACGCCGGAGGCCGTCTCGTGCTGCCCGGCTTCGTGGACGCGCACAACCACGTCCGGCTCGGTTCTGACGACGCGTGCGTGCAGCTCGCGGGCGCCGCCGACCTGGCCGAGATCGGCCGCAGGATCGACGCCTGGCGCGCCGCGCACCCAGGGGCGGCCTGGGTCGAGTGCGAGGGCTTCGACTACTCCGCGCTTCCCGGCCTGCCCACGGCCGCGGACCTGGACACGCTCGTCGGCGACCTTCCCGCGATCGTCTTCGGCTACGACGTGCACACGCTGTGGGCCAACACCGCGGGCCTGCGCCGGCTCGGCATCGACCGCGACCACACCGAGCTGCCGTTCGGCGTTGCTCAGGTGGACGGGTCGGGGACGCCCACGGGCTTCGTCACCGAGTTCGCCGTGCGTGGTCTGTCCCGCGACGGCAACCGCGCGCTGGCCGCGCTCGGGGTGCCGTGGGCGGGCCCCGACCGGCGGTACGCCCGGCTGCTCGGCAGCCTGGACATGGCCACCGGGTACGGCATCACGACGATCGTCGAGCCGCAGAACTCGCTGGACGATCTGGAGCTGTTCGAGCGTGCCCGTGCCGAGGGCCGGCTGCGTTCGCGGCTGATCGCGGCGCTGTTCCACCCGAAGGGGACGGGCGCCGCCGATCTGGCGGCGTTCGCGCGGGCCGCCTCGCGGTACGACGACGAGTGGTTGAGCGCGGGCCCGCTCAAGCTGTACATCGACGACGTGGTGGAGCCGCGCACCGCCGCGCTGCTGGAGCCGTACTGCGGGCACGGCGAGCACAGGGGCGACACCTTCTACGCTCCCGAGGAGTTCGCCGAGTTGCTGGCCTCGCTGGACGCGGCGGGCTTCCAGGCGTTCGTCCACGCCACCGGGGACCGGGGCATCCGCACGGTCCTGGACGCCGTCGAGCACGCCCGGCGGGTCAACGGCCCGCGGGACGCCCGCCATCAGGTGGTGCACGTGGAGTGCCTCGACCCTGCCGACGTGCCGCGCTTCGCTCAGCTGGGCGTCGTCGCCTGCATGCAGCCGCGGCACTGCTCGCCCGACATCGCAGGTCCAGGACGCGACTGGGCGGAGGCGGTGGGGCGGGCCAGGTGGCCCAAGGCCTGGCCGATGCGTTCGCTGCACGAGGCGGGCGCCGTCCTGGCCTTCTCCAGCGACTGGAACGTGGCCGAGATGGATCCCATGGTCGGCATCTACACGGCCGTCACCCGGCGGGGGCTGGCCGGCGGTCCCGCGTGGATGCCGGAGGAGCGGCTGAGCCTGGCGGCCGCGATCCGCGCCTACACGTTGGGGTCGGCGTATGCCAATTTCCGCGACCACGACCGCGGCTCGCTCACCCCCGGCAAGCTGGCCGACTTCACGATCCTCTCGGACGACCTGTTCGCCATTCCGGTGGAGGCCATTCCTCACGTCCGCGCCGACGTCGTCGCCGTCGGCGGGCGCATCGTCCACCAGACGGCCTGACCGCCCACGAACGGCCCGGCGACGGCTCCGGGCGGTGTCCCGTGCGCGAGGAAGCCGTCCGACGTGCGGGAAAGCGGCTGAGGGAGTCCGGTTCCTGGCGGCGTCCCAGTGCGCGAGGAAGCCGTCCGGTGGGACGCCGGTGCGGGAAGTCGGCACGGCGGGTCCTGCCCTGGGCGCTGTCCTGTGTGCGAGGTCGGCGTCCGATGGGCGCCGGTGCGTGAAGGGGGAGTGTGGCAGGCTCGGAGGGGTGATCAGCGAGGAGGTCGCCTTCGCGGCCATGGAGAGCCGGGACCCGAGGTTCGACGGCTGGTTCTTCGTCGCCGTCACCACCACCGGCGTCTACTGCAGGCCGAGCTGCCCCGCTGTCATGCCGAAGCCCGAGAACGTCCGCCTGTTCCCCTCGGCCGCGGCCGCCCAGGTGAACGGCTTCCGGGCCTGCAGGAGGTGCCGTCCGGACGCCGCCCCGGGCTCGCCCGAGTGGAACGTCCGCACCGATCTGGCCGCCCGAGCCATGCGGTTGATCGCCGACGGCGTCGTCGATCGTGAAGGGGTGGCGGGGCTGGCGGCCCGGCTGGGGTACAGCGAGCGGCAGGTGCACCGCCAGCTGGTGGCCGAGGTGGGCGCGGGGCCGCAGGCGCTCGCGAGGGCGCAGCGGGCGCAGACGGCCAGGATGCTGTTGGAGTCGAGCAGCCTGCCCATCAGCGACGTGGCGTTCGCGGCGGGATTCGCCAGCATCAGACAGTTCAACGACAGCTTCAGGCAGGCGTACGCCACCACCCCGAGCAGGTTGCGGGACGGTGCGGGGCCGACGCCGGGCGGGACGGTGTTGCGCCTCGCCTTCCGCCCGCCCATGGACGTTCCCGCGATGCTGCGTTTCCTGGGGGAGCGCGCCGTGCGGGGGATCGAGGAGTACAGGGACGGTGTCTACAGCAGGTCGCTGGCGCTGCCGCGGGGCGCGGCGGTGGTGACGGTGCGGCACGTTCCCCGCGCCGACCACGTGCTGTGCGAGCTCAGGCTGGACGACCTCCGGGACCTCACGGCGGCCGTCCAGCGGTGCAGGAGATTGCTGGACCTCGACGCCGACCAGCAGACGATCGACGCCTTCCTCGGCGCCGACCCCGAGTTGGGGCCGCTGGTCGCGGCCCACCCTGGGCTGCGGGTGCCGGGGTGCGCGGACCCCGGTGAGCTGGCGGTGCGCGCGCTCGTGGGCGGCCAGGAGGCCGCACGGCTCGTCCACCGGTACGGCAGGCCGCTGACGACGACGCAGGGGGCGGTCACGCACACGTTCCCCGACCTGGCGACTCTCGCCGAGCAGGGCGTTCACGGCGAGACGGTGCGGGCGCTCGCGGACGGGACGGTCACCATGGACGTGGGCGCCGATCCCCTGCACGTCCGCAAAGGGCTTCTCGACCTTCCCGGCCTCAGTGAGGAAGCGGTCGCCTGCCTCATGATGCGGGCGCTGCGCGACCCCGACGTCCTGCTGCCGCACCTCGCGGGCCGCGTGCGCGAAACCTGGCGCCCCTGGCGTTCCTACGCCACACAGCACCTGTGGGCCGATTCTCCTTAGCATGGTGGTCATGGCACGCAAGTCCTCCAGCGCGTGGGAATGGAGCCGCACCGCGCAGACACGCAAGGTCATGCTGCGGGCGGCCAGAGAGGTGTTCGGCGAGCACGGCTTCGCCGAGGCGAACGTGGCCGACGTGGTCGCCAGGGCCGGCTCGAGCGTGGGCAGCCTCTACCACCACTTCGGCGGCAAGGCGGAGCTGTTCATGGCGCTGTGGGAGGACCACCAGGTCGCCCAGGAGCAGGCGTCGGCCTCCAGCGTCGCCAAGGCGAAGCAGGACGGCGTCGACGACCCCGTCGAGCTGCTCATCACCGGTTCGCGCGCCTATCTGGAGGGCGCGTGGGACCGGCGGGACCTGGTCAGGTTGTTCATGGACGGTGACGGGCCCCCGGGGTTCGAGCTGCTGCGCCGTACCAGGGGACGGCAGTGGCTGCGGCAGAACGCGGTGCTGCTCGGCGCGGGCTCCGAGCCGATCGACCGGTTGACGGTCGCGGTGCTGACCTCGGTCATCGGGGAGGCGGCCAGGGAGGTGGCCACCTGTGACACCGAGGAGGAGGCGCGGCAGGTGATCGAGGCGGCGGTGGTGCTGCTCAGGCGGCTCGATCCGGTCGCCAGGGTGGAGCCGCCCGATGTCGGGTCATGAGCGGCGGGCGGATACGGTGTGGGCGTGGTTGAACGATCCCTCGCGCATGCCGGTAAGCACGTCTTCCCCCGCACGGTCCGTTTCGCGGACATCGACTCTCAGGGGCACGTGAACAACGTCCGCTTCCTCGACTATCTGGAGGACGCGAGGTTCGGGATGCTGCACATCGACCTCCACAAGGAGGGCGAGGAGACGTTCAAGGGCCTGGTGGTGGCCAGGCACGAGATCGACTATCTGCGTCCGCTGTCCTTTCGCGCCGATCCGGTGCTGGTGGAGACGTGGGTCACCGAGATCAGGCCGGTGCGGTTCACGCTCGACTACGAGATCCGCGACGAGAACGAGGTGTTCGTGCGGGCCCGCTCGGTGATCGTCGCCTACGACGTGGAGAATGCGGCGCCACGCAGGCTGCGGCAG
Source organism: Nonomuraea sp. bgisy101 (assembly GCF_057708945.1). NCBI lineage: Bacteria > Bacillati > Actinomycetota > Actinomycetes > Streptosporangiales > Streptosporangiaceae > Nonomuraea > Nonomuraea sp. bgisy101. The sequence continues at coordinate 107,409 of NZ_JBYITD010000012.1, read as the reverse complement.
GACGAGATGGCCTACCTCAAGCGCTTTGCCTGACGGGGGCGTCCGGCCGGGCTGTGCGGTCCGGCCGAACCTCCCTCACTCACTCGGCGCGCAGCCAGGCGGCGGTGTCGGGCGGCAGGAGACCACCGGTGAGCGCGCCGCTGGACAGCAGCACGTGATCGTGCGGCGGCAGCCGTACGGGCTCGGTGCCACAGTTGATCACGCAGGTCAGCGGGCCGCGGGCGAAGAAGAGCGCGTCGTCGGGGGAGTCCCGCCACTCCAGCTCGTAGGGGATCGACCGCACCAGGTCGCGGCGACCGGCCAGGGCCCTGCGGTAGAACTCCAGCGTCGAGTCGCCGTCTCCGGTCTGCGCCGCGACGCTCAGCTCCTGGAAAGCCGGCGGCTGCGGCAGCCAGGGAGCCACCCCGTCGGCCGAGAACCCGTACGGCGACGCGTCACCCGACCAGGGAATCGGCACCCGGCATCCGTCACGTCCTGGAAGCTTCCCCTCCGACTGGAAGAAGATCGGATCCTGGCGCGCCTCGGGTGGAATATCTTTCACCTCAGGGAGGCCAAGTTCCTCCCCCTGGTAGAGATATGCAGACCCGGGCAGCGCGAGCATGACGAGCAATGCGGCTTTTGCCCTGGCGAGTCCGGTTCCGGGATCGGCGGTGTCGTAGCGGGTGCGATGCCGTACGACATCGTGGTTGGACAGCACCCACGTCGCGAACGGGACGGTCCCCAGCGTGTCGTCGATGACCTTCCTGAACGCCGTCGCCGACCACGGCGCCTGCAGCCAGGCGAAGTTGAAGCTCTGGTGCAGCTCGTCGGGCCGGACGTAGAGGGCGAGGTCGGCGGCGCTGTCGGTCCACACCTCGCCGACCGCCATCCGCTCGCCGGGGAAGGAGTCCAGCAGCTTGCGCCACTCGCGGTAGACGTCGTGCACCTCGGGTCTGCCCCAGACCGGCGAGATGGACGTGAACGACTGGTCGTCGACGTCCGGCAGGCCCTCCGCCTTGTACAGGCCCATCGCCACGTCGATGCGGAACCCGTCGACGCCGCGCTCCAGCCAGAACCGCAGCACGTCGAGGAACTCCTCGTGCACCTCGCGGTTGCGCCAGTTGAAGTCGGGCTGCTCGGGCGCGAACAGGTGCAGGTACCACTGCCCGTCGGGCACCTGCGTCCACGCGGGACCGCCGAACGTCGACTGCCAGTTGTTGGGCCGGTCGCGGAAGACGTAGCGGTCGCGGCCCTCGCCCCCCAGCGCCGCCTGGAACCACGGGTGCAGGGAGGAACTGTGGTTGGGGACGATGTCGACCAGGACCCTGATGCCGTGCGTGTGCGCGTCGGCCACCAGGGCCTCGAAGTCGGCCAGCGAGCCGAACAGCGGGTCCACGCCTCGGTGGTCCGCCACGTCGTAGCCGCCGTCGGCCATCGGCGAGCGATAGAACGGGGTCAGCCAGATCGCGTCCACGCCCAGCCCGGAGAGGTACGGCAGGCGCTCCCTGACCCCGGTCAGATCGCCGACGCCGTCTCCCGAAGCGTCGGCGAAGCTGCGAACGTAGATCTCATAGACGACGGCGTCACGCCACCAGGGGATATCCATGTGGCGTGTATTGCCCGTTATGCGGGTGAGTTCACCAGGCTGTGGGCGGCCATCACGAGATAGTCCCAGAGCCGGTTCTCCAGCTCCTCGGGCAGGGACAGGTCCTGCACGGCGTCGTGCATGTGCTTGAGCCACGCGTCGCGCTCGGCCTCGCCGATCACGAACGGCACGTGCCGCATGCGCAGCCGTGGGTGGCCGCGCTGCTCGCTGTAGGTCTTGGGGCCGCCCCAGTACTGGACGAGGAAGCCGCGCAGCCGGTCCTCGGCCCCCGCGAGGTCCTCTTCCGGGTAGAGCGGCCGCAGCAGCGGGTCCTCGGCGACACCCTCGTAGAAGCGGTGGACGAGCCGGCGGAAGGTCTCCTCGCCGCCCACGGCCTCATAAAACGAACCCTCGGTCACGATCTCAGGCTATCCATTCTTCATCGTCGCAAGCTCCACAGCTCGCGCCTACGGCAAGCACGGTCACGGGCACTGTCACGGTCTCACCGCTGGTCGCCCGTCCTCCCACGCCGCTCCAGCGGGACTTCGCCTCCCGCCGTCACGTCGTGGACGGTGACCGCTCCCCTCGGGGGCGTCGACCGCTCCCTTCGATAAGCGCTCACGCGACCAGCGCGATTCCCGCACCGTCGAGCGCGGCCTTGACGCGCATCCTGAGCTCCCGCGCCACCTCCGCCTGCCTGGACGGCAGCGTCTTGGCGGAGACACGGAAGATGACCGAGGTGTCGGAGATCTGTTCGATGCCGAACACCGCCGGCTCCTCCACGATCACGCTCTCGCGGTACTCGGGGTCGTTCCACAGGTCCTCGGCCACCCGCCCCAGCAGGGCACGGACGGCGGGGACGTCGGCGTCGTAGGCGACGGGCACGTCGATGTAGGCGCGCGACCAGCCCTGCGACTCGTTGCCGACCCGGGTGATGGTGCCGTTGCGGATGTACCAGACGCGGCCGTCGGCGTCGCGGAGCCTGGTGACGCGCAGCGTGACGGCCTCGACCGTGCCGATGGCGGCGCCGGAGTCGATGACGTCGCCGACGCCGTACTGGTCCTCCATGAGCATGAACATGCCGGCGATGAAGTCCTTGACGAGCTCCTGCGCGCCGAAGCCGATCGCGACGCCCAGGATGCCGACGCTGGTCAGCAGCGGCGCGATGGGGATCGTCAGCCGATCGAGGACGGTCAGGACCGCGGTGCCCATGATGACGATCGAGGCGACGTGGCGCAGGACCGACCCCATGGTCTCGGCACGCTGCTTGCGCCGCTCGTTGAGCAGGATGTCGATGCCGTCGGTCGAGGGGCCGCCCCTCCGGAGCCGCCCTGAGATGGAGGTGCTGTTGCCGGCCCTGTTGACGACGCGGGTGATGAGCCGGTGGGTGACATTTCTCACCACGACGGCGATCACGAGGATCAGCACCACCGTGATGATGCTGGCGAGGACCGGAGCCCACGCCCCACCTGGCAGGAAGTCGCGAATGCCCTGGCAGAAGATCGTGTCTGCCTTGCAAGCCTCGCCGAGGTCGTTCATCACCGAGGCTGGGTCGAAGGAGCCAGTCGTCGTTGGGGCCGGTGATGGCGAGACAAGCAGGAACACGAGGTAGATCCCCCTCCGGAAGCGGCTCGGCCGACAAATCTTGTGGATCGTTACGTCCCAAAAGATACTGCCGACCGAACCGGCCGCCGTCACATCACGCCGGGGAAGACGGGTCCGCCGGCTCCCGGGGCCGCGGGGGGCGGGAGCCGACGAACCGGTGACGAACGACTCGGACGAGACACACACCCGGAAGCATGTCCCGACCGTTTCCGGGAGGGATCCCCCGACCGTCCTTCGGGCGAGCCCGGAGAACGCTTCTACGCGTACGGCGAGCGGCCGAGTGGCCGAGGTGCCGTACAAGACTGTGGTGGAGCAGGCGGGAGCCCGCGCGCAGCGAGTGACGCACGGGAACCGACGGGATGCCCAGGGACCCCCTGGATGGGAGACCCTCCGCACCGGACACCCCGCCGGCCCCGTGGGGCCGCGGTCGGGACGGTGAGCCGCGGTGGCTGCGCTCCACCGGGGTCACCGTCACGGGTCACTCCCCTACCGCGGCGAGCACGCGCGCGATCTTGGTCGCTGCGCCTGCGGGATCGTCGGCCTTGTGCATCGGTTCGCCCCACGACCAGCAGTAGTCCCAGTCGCGGACCTCGTCGGAGGGCCGGCAGGTGACGTTCTCGGCCAAGCTGGTCGCGTTCGGGTTGATCACTCTCACGAACAGGCGTCCGGAGTGTGTCCGAACCACCCTCGCGAGCATTCCGCGAGCGTCTAGCTCGGATACCAAACGCTCCAGGTGCCCGAAGTCATCGCCCACCCTCTCAGCCTCCCTCTAGCCGAATCTTTGCTGGTGAGAGAAAGATGACTCATGACCATGGCGGGGGTCAACGCACCCGCGACCCCCTCCGGGAGTGCCCCTGACCCTCGTGGGTTGTAAGAAACAGTCCTCTGGAGGACGATCCTTATCCGTAAGCTTCAAGGGGCCATTTTCTTCCTGTCACTAATGGTTCATAGTTTTCTTGAGGCAGAGTGCATCCCTCCCGCTACTCTGCGTCAGTAAGGTGCCTTGCGGCTCAGAGAGAGGGGCCGGGATGTCCGGCAGGCAGCACAGGGAAACGGAGATCGCCAGGCGGATCCGGGCCAAGGGTCTGGCCAGCGGCCGCTCATGTGCTCAGATCGCCGAAGAGATCCACGAGACATGCAGCCCCCAGTTCGGCACGACGAAGATCAAGGGGCATCGACTGGCCCACGGCATCGCGCTGGCCGACGTCATCGAACAGGTGCGAGCGCTGTTCGAGCGCGACCAGAAGCCGGCCCCCGGGATCGGCGAGACGCTGCTGTCGGCCTACGAGAGCGGTCTGAAACGCCCGGGGCCCGAGTACCTCCACTACCTGTGCACCGTCTACCGCGTCGAGCCGATCTCACTCGGCTACGACGGCCCCTGCATCTGCGGGCACGGGCACCGCATGCCGGGCCTGCGCACGGGCAGCGCGGACGAGGACAGGGCGGATCTGCCCGCGCGGCCGCGGGACCTCTGGCTCGTCCCCGCCAACGGCGATCCGCAGGGGCGCGAGACTGCCGCGGAGGAGGACGAGAACGTCCTGCGCAGGACGTTGTTAACGCTTCTCGACACGGCGAGCGCAGGGCCGATCGGCGAACTGGCTCCCGAGATCCTGGGCGCCGTCGAAGGCATCAGACGGCGCATGGACGAGACGCTCGTCATGGCCACGGTCTCGCCGGCGATGCTCGACCAGTGGGAGGAGGCCACGCTCAGCTTCGGCCGCCAGTACACCAGCACGCCGCCGCTGAGGCTGCTGTGCGACGTGCTGCTGGAGCTGAGCGCCGTACGCGCCGCGATGTCCCGCCGCCAGCCGACGGATCTGGCCGAACGGCTGTGCAGGATGGCCGCCCAGCTGTCAGGGCTGAGCGGCATGATCATGATCAACATAGGCGACCACAGGCTCGCCCGAGCCTTCTTCCGTACCGGTCGCACCGCCGCCGACGAGACGGGCGACCGCGCGCTGCGCGCGTGGATCACCGCCCGCGAATCGCTCGTGCCGCTCTACTACGGCGACGCCCGCGAGGCGCTCAACCTCGCCAAGAAGAGCCGCGACCTGGCGGGGGCGACCCCCTGCGCGGCGCAGGCCATGGCCCCGGTCGTCGAGGCCCGCGCTCTCGCGCTGCTGGCAGGCAACAACGGCAAGAAGGAAGTGGTCGACCAGGCCAAGCGCGCGCTGGCCAAGGCCCGCTCGGCCTTCTCCCACATGAAGGCCCACGAGCAGGAGGACGTCGCCTTCGGCTACACCGAACGGCAGCTCTACTTCTACCAGGGAGACGTGCTGACCAAGCTGGGGCAGACGATCGAGGCCGACGTGGTGCTCGAGCAGGCGCTGGAGAAGTACTCCGACCACATCCTCGACCAGACGCTCATCAGACTCGACAGGGCGCAGTGCAGGCTGATCGAAGGCGACATCGACGAGGCGCTGGAGGTCGCCATCGACGCGGCACGCCTGCTCAAGCCCGAGTACCGCACCGACTTCATCCTCCGGCCCGCCGTCGAGTTCGCCAGGTCCGTGGAGGCGAGCGGTGGCAAGGACTACCCCGCCCTCCAGGAGTTCTATGAGCTCATGGGAATCGGGGGAAAGAAGGCATGACTCTGGTCATCCGGCGATACCGCTGGTCCGACCTCGACGCGATCTACGCCCTGCACCAGGTGTGCCTGGCGCAGGTGGGCATCGTGCCTGGCGACGGGGTCTACTACGACGACGACTTCCCCCGCATTCACCAGGTCTACCTGGGGTGCGGCGGGGAGTTCCTCGTCGGTGAGAGCGGTGGGCGCCTGGTCGCGATGGGCGGGCTGCGCCCGGTCGGCGGAGACGCCGTGGAGGTGTGCAGGCTGCGGGTGCATCCCGACTACCAGCGGCGCGGCTTCGGGGCGACGATGCTCGAGGCGCTGGAAGAGCGGGCGATCATGCTCGGCTTCACCCGGCTGAGAGGCGACACGACCGTCGGCCAGGACGCGGCGCTGGCCCTCTACGAACGGCAGGGCTGGACCGAGCTGTCCAGGCAGCAGGTGGGCGACCACATCGTGATCTACGGCGAGAAGAGCCTCGCGCCCGTCATGGCTCCGTGAAACCGGGTGTTCTGCCCCCCGCATAACATCATGGGCCAGGCGCGAAGGCGGCTATAGCGTCGTCGAGTGTGCTGATCCGACTGCTGAGGGCGCACCTGCTCCCGCATCGCCGCACGCTCGCCGTGCTGGCCGTCCTTCAGACCGTCCAGACGCTCGCCCTGCTCTACCTTCCGGCTCTCAACGCGGCCCTCATCGACGACGGCGTGCTCAAGGGCGACCTCGAACACGTCTTCAGGCTCGGCGGCGCGATGCTGGCGGTCACGCTCGCCCAGGCGGCGGGCGCGGCGGTCGCGATCCGGCTGGCCTCCCGTACGGCCACGGCCGTCGGCAGGGACGTCAGGTCCGAGGTCTTCGCCAAGGTGCAGGAGCTGTCCGGCGGGCAGCTGGCCAGGTTCGGCACGTCCTCCCTGGTGACCCGTACCGTCCACGACGTCCAGCAGGTGCAGCAGTTCACACTGTCCGCCTGCGTCGTGCTGGTCCCTGTGCCCATCATGTGCGTGGGCGCGGTGGCGCTGGCCCTCGGCCACGACGCGCCGCTGTCGGCGACGCTGCTGGTCATGACCCCGCTGCTGGGCGGCGCGCTGGCGCTGGTCGTGCGCGGGCTGCGGCCGCTGTCGTCGGCCACGCAGCAGGGGGTGGACACCACGAACAGGATCCTGCGCGAGCAGATCACCGGCGTCCGCGTCATCAGGGCCTTCGTCAGGGAGGAGCACGAGCGGCTGCGCTTCGAGGCGGCCAACCGCGGTCTGGCGGACCTCGCGGTCAGGGCGGGAAGGCTGCAGACGCTGCTGCTGCCGCTGTCCACGGCCCTGGTCAACGTCTTCAGCGTCGCGGTCGTCTGGTTCGGCGCGGGCCGGGTCGGCGCGGGCGAGCTGATCGCCTTCCTCGCCTACCTGACCCAGATCGTCACGGCCGTGACCTCCGGCATGTTCGTCCTGATGACCATGCCGCGTGCCGAGGCGTGCGCGGCGCGGATCAGGGAGGTGCTCGACGCCGAGGAGGGGTTCGCTCCGCCTGCCGTACCGGTGCGGGCGCTGCCCGCGAAGGGGCGGGTGGAGGTCAGCGCGGCGAGCTTCACCCATCCAGGCTCGCTGACTCCCGCGCTGCGCGGGGTGGACCTGGTGGCCCGCCCCGGGCAGACCACAGCCGTGATCGGCCCCACGGGCAGCGGGAAGTCGACGCTGCTCGCCCTGGTGCCCCGGCTGTTCGACGCGACCGGAGGGCAGGTGCTGGTGGGCGGGGTGGACGTGCGCGAGCTCGATCCCGCGCTGCTGTCGGCGACCGTTACGCTCGTACCGCAACGGCCCTTCCTCTTCTCCGGCACCGTCGCCTCCACCCTCAGGTACGGCACGCCGCAGGCGACGGACGCCGAGCTGTGGCACGCGCTGGAGGTGGCGCAGGCCCGCGACTTCGTCAGACGCCTCGACCACCCGGTCACCCAGGGCGGCGCCAACCTGTCGGGCGGCCAGCGCCAGCGGCTGACGATCGCCAGGGCGTTGCTGCGCCGCCCCCTGATCTACCTGTTCGACGACTGCTTCTCCGCGCTCGATCACGACACGGAGGCGGCGCTGCGCGCGGCGCTGGCGGAGGAGACCCGCGGGGCGACCGTGGTGATCGTCGCCCAGCGGGTCAGCGCGGTCATGGCCGCCGACCACGTCGTCGTCATGGACGCGGGCCGGGTGGCGGGCGCGGGCACACACGCCGAGCTGCTGCGCGACAGCGGTGTCTACAGGGAGATCGCGCTCTCCCAGGAGCCGGCGTGATCCGGCTGGTGCTGCGGCACCGGGCGCTGCTCGCGGGCTCGTTCTGCTGCGGTCTGGTGAGCGTCGTGCTGGTCGTCGCGGGACCGCTGCTGCTCGGCAGGGCCACCGACCTGGTCGTCGCGGGCGACCTCGACGAGCTGGCGCCCGCGCTCGGCGTGACGCTGGCCGTCTACGTCGTGTCCGGGACGTGCTGGGCGGCGCAGGGCCGGCTCACCACCAGGCTCGTGCAGCGGACGGCGTTCACGCTGCGCGCCGACATCGAGGCCAAGCTCGCGAGGCTCCCGCTCTCGTACGTCGAGGGGCGCGGGCGCGGCGAGCTGCTCAGCAGGGCGACAGGCGATGTCGAGGCGATCACGCTGGCGCTGCAGCAGTCGGTCAGTCAGGTCATCAACTCCACCCTCATCGTGGTCGGGACGCTGGCGATGATGGTGCGGATCTCGCCGCCGCTCGCGCTCGTGGCGGTGATCACCGTGCCGGTCTCGGCGGCGATCACCACGGCGGCGGGCAGGCGCGCGCGGCCGTTCTTCGACCGGCAGGGCCAGGCCATGGGTGAGCTGACCGCGCAGGTGGAGGAGGCGTACACGGGCCACGACCTCGTGCGGCAGTTCGGCAGGGGGCCGGAGTCCTCGGCGGCCTTCCGCGAGCTCAACCAGGCCCTGTTCGAGGCGGGTTCGCGGGCGCAGTTCGTCAGCGGTCTGATCCAGCCCGCGCTCGCGTTCGTCGCCAACCTCGGCTACGTCGTCGTAGCGGTGTTCGGCGGGCTCCAGGTGGCCTCCGGCACGCTGTCGATCGGCGCGGTGCAGGCGTTCGTGCAGTACGCCCGCTCCTTCGCAGGCCCGCTGTCCAACATCGCCGGCCTGTCGGCGCTGGTGCAGGCGGGCATCGCCTCGGCCGGGCGGGTGAGCGAGCTGCTCGCCGCGGAGGAGGAGCCGCCGGAGCCCGCGCGCGGCACCGGCGACGCGCCGCGCGGGCACGTCGTCTTCCACCGGGTCGGCTTCCGGTACGCCGACGACGCTCCGCTGCTGGAGAACGTGTCGCTGGAGGTCGCTCCCGGTCAGACGGCCGCCATCGTCGGACCGACGGGCGCGGGCAAGACCACGCTGGTCAGCCTGCTGATGCGCTTCCACGAGGTGAGCGAGGGCCGGATCACGGTCGACGGCGTCGACCTCGCCGAGGTTCCCCGCGCCGAGCTGCGCGCGAACATCGGCATGGTGCTGCAGGACACCTGGCTGTTCGGCGGCACCGTCGAGGCGAACATCGCCTACGGCGCGCCGCACGCGAGCAGGGAGCAGGTCGAGAGAGCGGCCCGCCTGGCCTGCGTGGAGCGGTCGCTCGACACCGTGGTCGACGAGGAGGGCGGAGGGCTCAGCGCGGGGGAGCGGCAGCTCATCGCGATCGCCAGGGCGTTCGTCGCCGACCCCGCGATCCTCGTGCTCGACGAGGCGACCAGCTCGCTGGACACCAGGACGGAGGCGCTGGTGCTGCGGGCGATGCGGCAGCTCAGGCGGGGCCGTACCTGTTTCGTGATCGCGCATCGCCTTTCGACGATCAGGGATGCCGACCTGACCATCGTCATGGAGGCGGGACGGATCGTGGAACAGCGCCCGCGCGGCCCGTTGCCGGGCGATCGGCGGCCCCCGGCGACGCTCCGCGACGAGACCTGACGCCCATCGAAAAGAGGGGTGTGATGCGTAAGGGTCTGAGGTGATTGCCCATTTTGCCGTTTTCGGTCGGAGGGGTATTGGGGAGCCCGCGAGGTATGGTCTTCCCCCTGCGTGTAACAGCAGCCCCTCCGGCTTCTCGCGGTGAGCCACCGCGCGCGAACGGTAGTGAGATGCTGCGGTGCATGGCAGTGGTGCCCGCTCCCCGACCCCTCATGGGAGCCGTGCTTCTGTTGTTCGTCAGCGCCGCTTGGGGGTCGGCCTTTCCGCTGATGAAGAGTCTCATCGACGAGCCGTTGCACATGTCGGTGACCGATCTTCTCGCCGAGCGGTACACGATCGCGGCCATCGCGCTCTTCCTCATCAGACCGAGGTGCCTGACCGGCCTGGCGAAGGGGACCTGGTCGCGGGGGATCGTGCTGGGGATCATGTTCGGGGTCGGCCAGACCATGCAGGCCTTCGCGCTCGACGACCTCTCATCGGCGGTGTCAGGGTTCGCCGTCGGCTGCAACGTCGTGATGACTCCTCTCCTCGCGCTCGTTCTCTTCCGCGTCAGGGTGCCGCGGCGCATCTGGTACGGGGTGGCCCTCGCGCTCGTCGGGGTGACGATATTCGCGCTGATGAAGGGCGACGGGGTCAAGTTCGCGCCCGTGGCGCTCGGCCTCACGCTGTGCGCGGCGGCGCTGTACGCGTGCCACACGCTGGTGCTCGCCAAGTTCTCCAGGTCCAACTACAACGCCTACGCCATCACGGTCATCCAGTTGCTCACCATCGGGCTGCTCACCGGGGTGATGGCGGTGCCCGACGGGCTCGACGCGCCGCCGGGGCCGTACGGCTGGCTCAAGCTCGGCCACCTGGCGATCGTCTCGTGCGCGCTCGGCTTCCTGGCCCGTTCCTTCGGCCAGCGCCACCTGCACGCGGTGCCCAGCGCGGTCCTGCTGTCGTCGCAACCGCTGTGGGTGGCCGTCATCGCGATGTTGTGCGACGAGCCGGTCGGGATGAGCGTGCTGGTGGGCGGGCCCTTCATGGCCGCGGCGATGCTGCTGGCCGTACCGTCGAAGGGCGAGCCCGTCGTGGTCGGCGACCCACCCGCTCGGGTGCCGCAGGCGCCGGAGGCGGACGAGGGCCTGCGCTGGGCGGCCAAGCAGGCGGCGGAGGCGCTCGCGTCGCTGCGCACGCCCGAGCGCGCGTCCCCGCCCAAGCCTGTCCCTGTGAACCTCGAGCAGGTCAGGGACTGCTGGATCAGGGCGGCGGAGCGCGACCCCGACGCCGAGCCCTGGTGCTCGCTGGCGCGCCCTGGCGGCGGGCCGGGCATCGACCGGCTGATCGAGCACGCCACGGAGATCGTCAGAGCCAGGCACGAGATGCCGGGCCAGGAGGGATGCCTGACGTTCCCGCTCAGCGGACGCTGTTTGTGCGCATTGCGGCCCGCCCCTGTCAAGGAAACTGAGCCCCACGAGATGCCAGATATCGGTGTGGTGCGGTAATTCAGACCTCTTTCTTATAGGTATTGAAGTTTGTCGACATCTCAACTACATGTGTCTTTACCGAGCAGGGGAGGACGCATGAAGAGGATCGTCGTCCGGAAGCCGGGCACCGCCCGGTTGACCGGCACCGCCTCCGTCATCCACAAGGGGTGACCTGACGCTATGCGCCTCCCGTCCGGCGCGGGATCGACGCCGCTGCTGATGCCGCCGATCGACGCGCACCGGCGACCCCATGGTCCCTACACCGTGGCCGCGGCGTTGCTGGGCCGGCTGGTACCAGGCGCATTGGAACGTTCCCCTGATCTCGTGTCGGCGTACGACATCGAGATCAGGGCGGCGGCCCCGGCGCTGCGCCCGCTGGTGCCCGCCAGGCGGGTCACGATCGACATGGACCTGCCCGACGAGGAACGCATCCTCGTGCCCGCGCCCCGGCGTACGTTACGCCTGGCCAACGGGCTGGCCGAGTTCGTCGCCCGCGCCGTCCCCGAGGGAAGCGCGCTGCTCGTGCACAACGCCGCGCAGGCCGACCCGACCGACGTCGAGCTGCTGGAGGTGATGGCACGCCGGATCCCCGCCGCGCACCTGCGCATCGAGGTCCATGACGAGGGGCCCGCGCCCGCCGACGACCGCAGGAGCACGACAGAGCTGTGGGAGCTGGTCGACCACTGCGTCCGCGAGGGCTTCCTGCACGCGGTGGCCGAGCTCGGCCTGCGCGGGATGGCCATGACCGAGCCCGGCGGCAGGGGGTGGTGGCGTTTCGCCCAGCGTACGGCGACCGCCCTCGGCGGCCTCGGCCGTCACGAGGAGGCCAGGGAGATCTGGGAACGGGTGCGCAGGAGCAGCCAGGACCCCGCCATGCACGCCGCCGCCGCGTACGGCACCGCGATGCTCGACGCGCGCCACCCCGATCCCGCGCGACGCGACCTCGGCAGGGCCAGAGGCTGGATCAACCAGGCCATCGCCATCTCCACCCTGGTTCCCGACCGGGCCTTCAAACTGGGTTTCGACCGCAACGGGCTCGCCCTGATAGAGCTGCGCGAAGGGCGGCTCGAGACCGCGCTGGAGCTGGTGGAATCCGCGATCGAGCTCGCGACGCGCGAGCTGGGTGACAGTCACCCCGTCCACCGGATGGTGCTGCTGGCCAACAGGGCGCAGCTCATGGCCGCGCTCGGCCACGCCAAGGAGGCGCTGGAGGACTACGCGGCGGCGATCGCGATCGATCCCGCCTTCCCCGACTACTACCTCGACCGCGGCAACCTGTGGTTCACACTCGGCAGGCACCCGGAGGCGCTGGCCGACTACGAGAGCGCGATCGCGCTGAGCCCGCCGCTGCCCGAGGCGTACTACAACAGGGCGGAGCTGCGGGTCGCGCTCGGCGAGGACGAGGCGGCGCTGGCCGATTTCGGGCATGTCATGGAGCTGGACCCCGGCTACCTCGACGCCTACATCAACCGGGCGGGACTGCTGGCGGGGCTGGACAGGGACGCGGAGGCGATGGCCGACGTGCGGGCGGGGCTCGCCATCGCGCCGGGCAACCCGTACCTGCTGGCCGTGCTCGGGCAGCTCGAGACGGCGGCGGGACGGCACGAGGAGGCGGCGCGGGCGCTCGACGCCGCCCTGGCCGCCGCGCCCGCACTGGCGACGGCGTGGGCGGCCAGGGGCGCGCTGCGGTACGAGCGCGGCGACATGGCGGGCGCGGTCGCCGACCTGACCAGGGCGATCGAGCTGGAACCCCACCCCGACCTCTACGCGAACAGGGCTATGGCGCTGCGCGCGATGGGTATGGACTGATCGCGCGCGAGCGCTGTCGATCGCACACAATGGGGGCATGGTGCGGCTCTTGGGGCGGGTGGCGGCCATCTACGGGAGCCTCGGCGCGCTGTGGTGGGTGGCCATCAACGCCACCAGGACGGCCACGCGCTGCGGCGACTGGCAGTGCCTGTATCCCACGCTCGGCGCCTATCTGATGGTGACGGTCGCGGCGCTGGCGGCGGCGGTGCCGCTGCTCGACCGGGCGGAGGTGAACCCGGCCCGCCGCGTGGCGCTGACGGCTGCGGCCGTGCTGCTGGCGATCAGGGGGTTCGGCGAGGCCGTGCCGTCCTCGCCGTTCCAGGTGGTCGAGGTGCTGCGCGCGGGCCTGGCCTTCACGGCCGCGGGCACGGTGGCCGCCTTCCTGGCGACACCCGGCCTGGCCAGGCGCTGGCGGGTGCTGGGCTGGCTCGCCGTCCTGGCGCTGCCCGTCACCGGTCTCGCGCTGGTGTGGACGCGTTACGGGTTCTGAGGGAAGAGCCGCACGTGGTCGGGGTCGACGCGGAAGAACACCTCGGCTCCGGGAGAGATCGCGGCAGCCGCGCGCGAGGGCAGGTCGGCGAAGACCGTCACCGGCTGCCCGTTGACCTCGGCCCGCAGGTAGAGCCGCGTGGTGGCGCCGAGGAAGACGCTCACGTCGACCGTCGCCCTCGTGCCCTCGGCCGACAGTGACACGTCCTCGGGCCGGAACATGCACAGCACCCGCGACGACGGCGCTGGGACGTCGAAGACCTCGCCGTCGACCGCGTCCAGCTCCAGCGCGTTCCTGTTGCCGACGAACCCTGCGGCGAACCTGGTGGAGGGGGAGCTGTAGATCTCGGCGGGAGGGGCGCACTGCTCGATCTCGCCGCGGTTCATCACCGCCACCCTGTCGGAGATGGCCAGCGCCTCGGCCTGGTCGTGGGTGACGAAGATCGTGGTGATCCCCACCTGGTGCTGGATGCGCCGCACCTCGTCGCGCAGCCGGTGCCGCACCTGCGCGTCCAGCGCCGAGAGCGGCTCGTCCAGCAGCAGCACCTCGGGGCGCGGTGACAGGGCGCGGGCCAGCGCGACGCGCTGCTGCTGCCCTCCTGACAGCTGGTTCGGCAGCCGGTCGCCCTGCTCGGTGAGGCCGACCAGCTCCAGCATCTCCTCCACCCGTTCCTGGGCGTTCTTCTCCTTCCGTACGGTCAGCGGGAAGGCGATGTTGCCGCGCACGGTGAGATTGGGAAACAGGGCATACGACTGGAAGACCATGCCGATCGGGCGCTTGCGGGCGGGTACGCCCGTCATGTCCGTGCCGCCGATGCGCAGCCGGCCGCCGTCGAACGTCGTGAGCCCCGCCACGCACCGCAGCAGCGTCGTCTTGCCGCAGCCGGACGGGCCGAGCAGGGCGAGCAGCTCGCCCTGCTCGACGCTGACGGTCACGCCGTTCAGCGCGTGGTGCCCCGCGTAGCGCTTGGTGATGCCTTCGAGGACGACGTGGCTCAACGAAAGGTCCTTCCGATGGTGGTGACGCGGCCCCTGCCCAGCCGTACGACCAGGGCAGACAGGGCGAACAGGAAGCCGAAGGTGAAGACGGTGACGACCGCCAGGGCGTTGGGGTCGCTGAGCGTGCGCGAGACGAACTGGCGCGCCGACCACAGCGGCAGCGTCTCGAAACTCACCCCGACCAGGATCTTGGCCAGTGCGAACTCGTTCATCGCGGTGGCGACCACCAGCAGCGAGCCCGAGACCACCCCGCCCCTGATGGCGGGCATGACGACCCTGACGAGCGCCTGCGCGGAGCTCGCGCCGCAGGTGGCCGCCGCCTCGCTCAGCTGTACGGCCCCGGCCGCCAGCAGCGCGCTCTCCACCGCCCAGTACATGAACGGGAAGGAGATCGCCGCCGTGGCGGCGGCGAGCAGCCAGAAGGTGTGGAACAGCTGCGGCGCGACGGAGGCGGTGACGAGCTGGATGCCCGCGCCGACCACCACCCACGGGATCGCGAAAGGGATCACCGCGATCGTCTGGATGAGCGAGCCGATGCGCGGGTTGTGCACCACCGACCAGTACGCCGCGGGCACCACCAGCAGGATGTCGACGGCCACGACGACCGCCGCCAGCAGCAGCGACCTGCCGAGCGCCCCCGCGACCTCGGGCTTGGTGAAGAGCTTGGCCCAGTGGGCGAGCGTGTAGCCGTCGGGCAGCGGGGTGTCGGTCCACCTGGTGGCCAGGGAGTAGAGCAGCGCGGCCAGCAGCGGCAGCGCGAAGTAGGCGCCGAGCAGCGTCAGGAGGATCCTCCGGCTCACAGCCACCTCGCAGCGCGTCGCAGCGACAGCCGGTACAGGGCGGTGGCGCCGACGGCCAGCAGCATGAGCAGCACCGACAGCACGGCGGCCCGCTCGAAGCCGAACACCGACGACTCCAGCGTGGTGCCGATCTGCAGCGTGATCAGCTTCTGCGAGCCGGGGGAGGAGGCCAGCGCGTACGCGACGGCGTAGACGCCGATCGTCCACGTGAAGATCAGCAGCCAGCCCGCGATGACGAACGGCGCGAGCACGGGAATGCCGACATGACGCCAGAACTGCCATCGGGTGGCACGGCAGACCTCGGCCGCCTCCTGCCAGTCGTCCTTCAGCACGCTCAGCGCGGGCAGCGTGAGCAGCACGAACATCGGGATGTTGAAGTACAGGTAGACCACGTTCATCCCGCTGAAGGAGCCCACGGACGGGAAGGAGATCCCCAGGAGCAGCGTGAGCATCCCGGTCGCGCCGATCAGCGCCACGAAGCCGAACGCCAGCCCGATCCCGGCGAAGTTCGAGGCCACGTTCATGAGCGAGAGCCAGAAGGCCCTGCCACCCAGCCGCATCCTGGTGATCAGCCACGCGGCAGGCGCGCCGAGCGCCGTGGCCAGCGTCGCCTGGACGAGGCCGAGGGCCAGGGAGCCGCCGATGGCGCGCAGGTCCAGCGGGCTCTCGACGACCCTGATGATGTTGTCGAGGCCGTAGCCGCCGCCCCGCAGCGCGAAGGTGTCGTGCACCAGGCGCAGCGCGGGCAGGACCAGCATCGCGAACGTGAACGCCAGCAGCGGCAGCGCCGGACCCCACCGCGGGAGAAATCTTCGGGTGGAGAATCCTCCCCCGGCCCGAGCGGGGGAGGATTCTTTATCCGGGGCTGGCAAAGCTGCCACTGGGGCGGACGTTTCTTCTCCCACGATCACGCGAGAACCTTCGACTCCCAGTCGGCGACGATGCTTTCGGGATTCACCTTGGTGATCTCGATCTCCTTGACGGACGCGTAGGCGGACTCGGGGAGCCAGTTGGCCTTGGCGTCAGAGGACAGGGTCAGGTCGCCGTTGAGCGCGCGGATCGGTCTCGCGCCGAACCTGGCGAACATGGTCTGCGCCTCGTCGGAGAGCACGTAGTCGAGGAAGGCCTTGAGGAAGTCGCCCTTGCCGGCGTTGTACTTGTTGATCATGAGTCCGGACGGCGACCAGACGGAGCCGTCGCTGGGGATGATCACTTCGACGTTGACGTTCTTCTCCTTCAGCGCCGCCTTCTGCGCCAGGCCGTTGAAGTCGTAGTTGATCTGGATCGGGGCCTCGCCCTTCTCCAGCGTCTCCTCGCTCATCTTGACCGCGCTGATGTTGCCGGCGTCGGTGAGCTTCCTGAAGTAGTCGTAGGCGGGGGCCAGGTCGTCCACCGAGCCGCCGTTGGCGATCGCGGCGGCCACGACCATCGCCTGGCCCGTGCCCGACGAGGTCGGGTTCTTGATGGCGACCTGGCCCTTGTACTCGGGCTTGAGCAGGTCGGCCCAGCTTCTGGGCGGGTTGATCACCTTGTCGGTGTTGACGACGAACGCGGGCGCGCCGACGAACGTCGCCACCCAGCCGCCCCTGCCCTTCTGCCAGTCCTTGAGCCTGCTCGCCGAGGGCGGCAGGTACGCGGGCACGACGCCCTTGGCCTCGGCGATCGGGCCCCACATCAGGCCGATGTCGCTGGCGGTCCCGACCGGGTTGTCCTTCTCCGCGTCGAACTTGACGATCTCCTCGGAGGAGGACATGTCGGTGTCCTTGTGTGCGCAGGTGCCGTTGTGCTTGGCGCAGAAGGCCTTGATCACCTCGCCGTAGTTGGCCCAGTCGGGGGCCAGGCCGTAGGTGGGCAGCTCCGCTCCCTGCTCGGCGATCTTGCTGATGTCCGGTGCGGCCTGCCAGTCGTAGTCTCCCGCGCCGGACCCGCACGCGGTCAGCGCCAGCACGGACGCTGCCGCCACCACTCCTGAACGGAGATTAGTCATAGTTCTTACCCTTCTCAGCCGTTTTCGCACCGAATGATGGCCTTTGTCGGGTATCTCGGCGACGGCCCCCGGGTGAATTCGGGGTGAACTCCTACAAGGCCGGGCTTTTCTCGAATGTCTAGTGCAGTGATTCGGGATGGCCAATGCGCATTTGTCTATCGGCGCTATAGGGGGAGCCGTATAGCGCCTGTCTATGAGCGGCATCGGTCTTATCCCACTTGTCCGAATCGTGGTGGGGCGTGAGGCTTTGCCGTACGAGAAGCAGACTGGAAAGGAACCCGATGGGGAGTCGATACCTGCTCAACCACATCGGAGGCGAATGGCGTGCCCCCGAGAGCGGGCAGACCCGGCCGAACCTCAACCCCGGCGACCTCTCCGACCACCTCGGGGACTTCGCCGAGTCAGGCGGGGCGGACGTCGAGCTGGCGGTCGAGGCCGCCACCGCGGCGATGCCCGCGTGGAAGGCGCTCGGCCCGATCAGGCGCGCGGAGTACCTGCGCGCCGCCGAACGCCTCCTGGAGGACAGGGCGGAGGACTTCGCCCAGGCGATCACCCGCGAGCAGGGCAAGCTGCTGAAGGAGGCGCGGGGCGAGGTCAGGCGCGCGCTGGCCATCCTCGACTTCACCGCGGGGGAGGGCCGCAGGCTCAAGGGCGAGACGCTGCCCGCGGAGGAGCCGCGTACGTTCTCCTACACCTTCCGTGCGCCGATCGGCGTGGTGGGCCTCATCACGCCGTGGAACTTCCCCCTGGCCATCCCCATGTGGAAGGTCGCGCCCGCGCTGCTCGCGGGCTGTGCGGCGGTCTTCAAGCCCTCGCCGCTCACGCCGCTGACGGCGGCCATGCTCACCGAGGTCTTCGCCGACGCGGGAGTCCCCGCCGGCGTGCTGAACCTCGTCCAGGGCGACATCGCGGCGGGCGAGGCGCTCGTCGCGCACGAAGGCGTGGCAGGCATCAGCTTCACCGGCTCGCTGCCCGTGGGCCTGGCCATCCACCAGGCCGGAGCGCCCCGCCTGCTGCGCACTCAGCTGGAGCTCGGCGGCAAGAACGCCGTGCTCGTGCTCAAGGACGCCGACCTGGACAAGGCGGTCAAGGCCACGGTCTTCGGCGCGTTCGGCCAGTCGGGGCAGCGCTGCAGCGCCACCTCCAGGGTCGTCGTGGACGTCGCCGTCAAGGAGGAGTTCCTGGAGCGGCTCGTTGAGCAGGTCGGCGCGCTGCGCGTCGGCTCCGGCGCCGACGAGGAGGCCTCCATCGGCCCCGTCGTCGACGAGGCCCGCATGCACGCCTGCCTGGAGGCCGTCAAGACCGCCCAGGAGTCGGGCGCCAAGGTGGTCGTCGGCGGAGGGCGCGCCCCGGGCAACGGCTGCTTCGTCCAGCCGACCGTGCTGCGCGACGTGCCGTGGAACAGCGAGATCGCCCAGGAGGAGATCTTCGGCCCGGTCCTCTCCGTGATCGACTGCGACGGCTTCGACGACGCGATGCGCATCTCCAACTCGGTCAGGTACGGCATGAGCGGCACCGTCTTCACCCAGGACCCCGCCACCATCTTCGAGGCGCTCGAGCGCTTCGAGGCGGGCATGCTGCACGTGAACAGGCCGGGCGTGGGCGCCTACGCCCACCTGCCGCACATGGGCGCGAAGCTGTCGCAGTTCGGCCCGCCCGAATGCTCGCCGCAGGTCTGGGACTTCTACACCGAGTGGCGGTCGGCGTGCATCAGCTACTGACCGCCTGTGACACGGCCGGCCGGCCTCTCACCCGTGACGCGGTGGCGACCCCCGCGAACGGGCCCGAGGCGGAACACCAGCGGAGGTCCCGGTGAAGGTCCTGACGGCGGGCGAGGCGGTCTCCCGGTTCGTCGCCCGCGGATCCGTCGTCGGGATGGGCGGGCAGAACATCAACCGCTGCCCCATGGCCCTGGTCCACGAGGTCATCAGGCAGGGCGTCGGCGGCCTGACCGTCGTCGGCTGCAACCTGTCGCTCCCGCTGGACATGCTCGTCGCCGCGGGGCTCGTGGTGCGGACCGAGCAGGGCACCGGCAACCTCGAGCGGTACGGCACGCTGTTCGCCTGGCGAAGGGCGGTCGAACGCGGCGAGGTGAGCGTGGGCGACCACTCGCACCTCGCCATGGCCAGCAGGTTCGCCGCGGCGGCGCTCGGCCTGCCGTACCTGCCGACCAGGAGCCTGCTCGGCACCGACCTGCTGGCCGACATGGTGGCCGAGGGAGTCGCCGTCGAGTCGGTGGACCCGTTCGGCGGCAAACCCCTGGTGCTCGTCAGGGCGATGGCGCCGGATGTGGCGCTCATCCACGCCAACAGGGCCGACACGCTGGGAAACACCGTGATCGAGGGTGTGACCTCGCACGAGGTGGACATGGTGCGGGCCGCCAAGGTGACGATCGTGTCCGCCGAACAGGTGCTGCCCGCCGGCGCCTTCGCCGACCGCCCCGAGCAGGTGACGATCCCCGAGGCGTACGTCACGGCGGTCGTCGAGCAGCCCTTCGGGGCCTTCCCCACCTCGGTCTACCGCGCCTACGACTTCGCCGAGTCGGAGATCAAGGAGTACCAGGGACTCGGCCGCACGGGCGACGAGCACCTGCGCGCATGGATCTCGGCCAACCTCGGCGCCTGCTTCGAGGAGTACCTCGCCACCAGAGACGCCGGCGGAACCCTCCGCAGGACGCTCGCCGACCGGATGAGGAGCCTCGTGTGACCGCGCTGCCCAGAGAACTGCTCGTGGTCGAGGGCGCGCGGCAGATCCGCGACGGCGACCTGGTGATCGTCGGCACGGGACTGCCGCTGCTGGCCGCCACGCTCGCCCAGCGGACCCACGCCCCAGGCGCCAAGCTGGTGATCGAGTCGGGCGTGATGTTCCCCAAGGTCGTGCCCACACCCGTCTCGGTCGTCGACCCCAGGCTCATGCACGGGGCCGCCCGCCACGGCTCGCTGTTCGAGGCACTCGGCGGGCTCGTCCAGCGCGGGCTGGTGCGCACCGGCTTCCTCGGCGGCGCCGAGGTCGACCAGTACGCCAACATCAACTCCACCACCGTGGCGGGCAAGCGCCTGCCGGGAAGCGGCGGCGCCAACGACATCGCCAGCCACTGCTCGCAGGTCGTCATCCTCACCGACCACGAGCGGCGGCGTTTTCCCGCCCGGTGCGGCTACGTCACCAGCCCCGGCTTCCTCGGCGGCCCGGGCGAGCGGGCCAAGGCAGGGCTCGGGCCGCTGCGCGTGAAGGTCGTCACCGACCTGTGCGTCATGGAGGCCGAGGACTCAGCTCTCACCGTCACCGCGCTCATGCCTGGCGCCACGGCGCGAGCCGTACTGGAGAACACGGGCTTCACGCCCGCGTTCGCCGACCCCCTGGACACCGTCCTGCCGCCGGACCCCGAGGAGCTTCGCCTGCTGCGCGAGGAGATCGACCCGGCGTGCGTGTACTTTCCCGAAAGGATCGCCCGATGAAACAGCCGTTCGCGTGGGAGACGGCCATTGCGTGGAAGAACAAGGACCGCATCGTCATCCGCGGCTACGACGTCAACGAGCTGACGGGGAACATCTCCTTCGGCGAGCACTTCCACCTGGTGCTCAGGGGCGAGCTGCCCACGCCCGAGGTCGGCAGGATGACCGAGGCGATCATGGTGAACATGGCCGAGCACGCCATGTCGCCCTCCTCCGCCACCGTCAGGTTCGCGACGTCCGGCGGCGCGGAGCTCAACGCGGCCGTCGCCGCGGGCGTCGCCGGCATCGGCCGCCTGCACGGCACCGCCGACCGTCCCGCCGAGATGTTCCTCGGAGTCGCGGCCAGGGCCGAGCAGGACGGACTGAGCGACCGCGAGGCCGCCGCCAAGGTCGTCGCCGAGATGCGCGAGCGGCGCGAGCGGATGCCCGGCTTCCACCACGCCCAGCACATCCGCGACCCCCGCACCGTCAGGCTCATGGAGCTGTCGGACTCCCTGGGCGTCACCGGCAGGTACGTCGAGATCGCCCGCGCGATGGAGGACGCCACCGAGGACGTCTTCGGCCGGCGCGTCTGGATCAACGGCCCAGGGGCGATGGGGTGCATCGGCCTCGACATGGGCTACGAGCCGCTCCAGCTGAAGGCGCTGTTCATCGTGTGCAGGTCGCTGTCGCTCTGCGCGCACTCCATCGAGGAGGTGACCAGGGAGAAGGGTTGGCGCGCCTCGTCGAACTCCCCGATGGTCCAGCCGCTCGACCTGTCGATGCAGGGCCCCGACCACTACGACGGGCCCGCGGACCGGACGCTTTCCCGCTGACGTCCGCTTCTCGCCGGCGTCGGCTTCCCCGCCGGCGGTGGTTTCCCGCTGACGGTCGCCGACACCTGTTGACGTTGACGCGCGGCGCCCGCGAGAAGCGGGCGCCGCTCACGCGTCACCGGCCGTTGTAGCATCGGCCGATGAGCACGAGCTTCGCCGCCGCCCTCCGCGACCTGCGCCCGGGCGCCAGCGCACAGGCCGCCGCGATCACCAGGGGAGTGAGCGGGCCCGCCGCGACAGTGCCGTCGCGCACCATCACGCTCACCCACGGCCTTGAGAGGCTCCGCTGCGCCTCGCTGCTCAAGCCCCTGTACTGCTGGGCCGCCGCCGCCCACGTCACCGACCAGGACTTCTGGCGCGGCCACGCCGAGCCCGCCGTCGTCACCTCCTCCAACAGCGACACACGCGCGCTGTGGCTGGCGGTCGGCCCCGCGGTGATCCTCGCCGAGATCCAGCGGCGCACCGGCGCCGCCTGGACCCAGGGCAACGGCGACCCCTCCCGCTTCGGTTCGGTCGAGGTGGCCGCGGCCGAGGTCGCCGCCGCCTACACCGCCCTCGCTCAGGCCGCGCTCGCCGGCGATCCCGTGGCCTCCGACGTGCTGTCGTGGATGAGAGAGGTGCCCGAGGGGCAGGCGTTCGGCGTGCGCGAGGCGCTGGGCGTACCCGACGCCGCGGTCAAGTGCGGCTGGTACGGCGGAGCCGACGAGAGCTGGCTGCGCACCCACGCCGTCGCCGTCATCCCGCGCGGCGGCACCGGCGTGACGGTGGTCGTCGGGCTGACCGCGCAGCTCTACACCGACGAGCTCGAACGCGAGATCTACCAGACCAGGGTGGCCGACGGGCTGCCGGTGGAGGCGGAGCACGAGCGCGCCTGCGGGCCGCTGCTCCGCAGTCTGATGTCAACCGCACACAACGAGGTGATCGCTTGACTCCCGCACACGGTTCCGAGCGGCGCGACCTGCCACCGCTCCCGCTTCCGGCCGGCTCCGAGCGGTGCGACCTGCCGCCACTCCGGCTTCCGGCCGGCTCCGAGCGGTGTGGCCTGCCGCCACTCCGGCTTCCGGCCGGCTCCGAGCGGTGTGGCCTGCCGCCGCGACCGCTTCCGGCCCGCTCCCTGCCGGCGCGTGCGCTGCCCGCCCGGTCCCTGCCGCCCCGCGACAGCCCGCTGCCCGCGCCGGCGCCCCGCGCCCTGCCCGCCCGCGCCCTGCCCCTGAGGGGCCTCACGCGATGAGGGTGACCGTGCTCGGCGGGTGTGGCGCCTGGCCCGCCGCCGGCCAGGCGTGCAGCGGCTACCTCGTCGAGCATGAGGGGTTCAGGGTGCTGATCGACCCCGGCTACGCCACGCTGCCCCTGCTGCTCGCCACGACCGGGGCCGAGGAGATCGACGCGGTCCTCGTCAGCCATGGGCATCCTGACCACTGCGCCGACCTGAACCCGCTGCTGCGGGCGCGCTCGCTCGGCGACCAGTCACCGCCGCCGCTGCCCGTGCACGCGCCGCCGGGGGCGCTCGACGCCGTCCTCGCCCTCGACCGGCCGGGCATGCTGGAGTACGTCACGCACGAGCTCACCCCGCGCAGGCCGTACGAGCTGGGACCCTTCACGGTCGAGGCCTGGTCGCTGCCGCACCACGTGCCCAACGCGGGGCTGCGGCTCGAAGCGGGAGGCAGGGTGCTCGCCTACACCGGCGACACAGGACCCACCCCCGACCTCGTCGAGCTGGCCAGGGACGCCGACGTCCTCCTCGCCGAGGCCACCTATCCCGAGGTGGTGCCCGACGAGGACGCGCCGTACCTGTCGACGGCCGAGCAGGCGGGCGCCAACGCGGCAAAGGCGGGCGTCGGCCACCTGGTGCTCACGCACCTGTGGCCCGGCACGCCCGCCGAGCCGGCGCTCGAGGCGGCGAGCAGGGGATTCACGGGTCAGATCACCGTGGCCGTGCCAGGAGTGATCTGAGCCGGGCGGGCGGCACGCCTCCGCGGGCCCGGCTGTGCGGTCACCGTTGTCGTGTGGTCGGGGTTCGGTGTTCGATCAGGACAGGTCGTCGAATTCGCCGTCCTTCATGCCGAGCCTGAAGGCTTCCCACTCGGCTTCGGTGAAGAACAGCCTGGGCCCGTCGGGGTCCTTGGAGTCGCGCAGGACGAAGAGCCTGTCCTGCTCCGGCTTGTGCGCGGCGGCGTCCCCGGGCGTGTCGAGGACGGCGACTTCGACGCAATCCCCGCCGTTGCCTCCGCTACGACGGGCCTTGCGCCATGTGAGGTCATTCATATGCTCTCCTCCACTTTCGACAGCAAATTTAGACTTGCGTGAACCGGTAAGGCGAGTGACCTGATCACGTCATATCTGTGAGCGATGGATTCGACATCCGCCGGACGATCCGTGACATACCCCGCGCCCGCGGACTCGAGATAGACGAGATCGGGCTCGCCGGGAACCTTCGCGATGACGAACGCACCCGTCAACCCCGGCACCGCCTGCGCGTCCACCGGGACGACCTGCACGGTGACGTTCGGCAGCTCGGCCGACTCCAGCAACGCGCGCACCTGCCCGCGCATCGTCGCCGCCGAACCGATGGGCCTGCGGACCACCCACTCGTCCAGCACCACCCAGTACCTCAGCGGATCGGGCCGGCGCAGGACCGCCTGCCTGGTCATGCGCGCCGACACCGCCTCCTCCGCCTGCTCCGCCGTCGCGGCGGGCTCCCTGCGGAAGACCTCCCGCGCGTAGTCCTCGGTCTGCAGCAGCCCGGGGATCAGCAGCGGCTGCCACGTCTGCAGCGTGCGCGCCGTCTGCTCGATCTCCAGCCACGGACGGAACCAGGCGGGGTAGGCCGCCTGCCGTACCAGAGGCCACAGCCTCAGCAGCGACCCGCCGGTGTCGAGCACCACGTCGGCGCGCTCGGCGAAGTCACGGGACGGCGTGCGCCTGGCCAGCTCGATCGCGCAGACCAGGGACAGCGAATAGCTCAACCGCTCGGCCAGCTGCTCCTGAGAAAGGCCCGCTCGGGTGCGGAACTCTCTCAGCTCCGAGCCGAAGAACGCCAGCGGGCTGGAGCTCGGATCGAGCTCGCGTGCAGCAGGCATCGGGGGCTCCGGTTCTACAGAGGTTCTACAAAAGCTCTCCGGGTTCGCGCACTCCAGGTGTGCCACCCGGATCCGTACCTAGAGTAGTCACTTGAATGCAGGCTGGGGTCACGACAGGGGAATCTCACCGATCGAAGGACGTGTGGTACTTATGGGTGCCGTTTACACACAAAGGGTGGAAGAAGAACAGATCCAGCAGCTGGGATGGGTACAGGACCGGCTCGCCGAATCAGGCAGACGCGCCCTCCTGGTCAGACACCTGCGGCTGACGCTACTCCAGAACAGGTACGATCCGCCCGAGCACGGCGGCCCCGTGCTCATCGCAGGATCGATGAAGATCAGCGTCGACGGCGGATACCACATCGAACACGCCGACGGGCGCACCGCCGACTTCCTCGGCGCCGACGAAGTCGCCGCGTACGTCGCTAGCTCAGTCTCCTGATCACCTCGGGCAGCTCCGGCGGGTCGAGACGGCCCGGCAGCGAGCCCAGCTCCTCGGTGCCGAACCAGCCATAACCGAGGAGGGCCTCGCTCTCCTCCTCCGTGAGCTCGTCCGGGCTCACCCTCGGACTCGCCTCGTCGAAACGGGCCACGAAGAACGGCTCGACCTTCACGTAGCGCACCCCCAGCCACGTGAAGTCCCGGTCCACCGCGACCCACCTGTCCTCGACGGCCGCGCCCGGCAAACCCGTCTCCTCTGTCAGCTCACGCCTGGCCGCCTCGAGCGGCGTCTCGCCAGGATCGAGCCCCCCTCCAGGAGGCTCCCATATGGCCTCGTCGCTGACCCTGTCGTACCAGTTCATCAGCAGGACCCTGCCGTCCCGGTCGAGGCACACCACTCTCGTTGCCGGCCGGTCACTGCTCACTGGCGTTCCCCTTCCCGCCCGGCCGCGGCTCCTTACGGTCCCTGCCGGCTTGTGTACGGCAAGCCCCGCAAGGGCCACCGTGGTCACCCGGTGACCACCCGTCGATCACGCTACTCCAGCAGGACTCCGCGTCCCCCGCCGACATGCCCCCTGGCACCCCAGGCGCCCGACCCCGCCGGGCTTCCTCTCCGAGCCGCCCGCTCACCTCTCCTGCCGCCCGGACACCTCGCCAGGACATGTTGTCCGGTCAGCTCGCACCTTGCCTGGGACGCATCACTCAGCCGCGTCGCCCAGTGGCTTCGCCCGGGCGTCCAGCCGGCTCTCCGGCCGCTCGCAGGCTCGTCTGGCCCCTCTCGCCGGTTGCCCAGGTGGCCCGCCTCCCTCGCCCCGTGCCTGGACGCCCCAAACGGACGCCTCAATCGGACGCGTCGCCCAGTGGCCTCGTCCGGCGGCCCGCGCACCTCGCCTGGCCGTTCACGCGCTTGGCCTGGTTGCTCGTGCAGCCGGTGTGGCCGTTCACGCCCCTCGCCCGGTTGCTCGCGGACCTCGTTTCGTCGTCTCGTCGCCTGCCCGTGCCATTCGGACGGCCGCTTCGAGTTCGCTGCGCGACGCAAGGGTCGCTCGCGGATTGCCGCCCGGCGGGCCGTGCGCCACATGCCGTAGGTGATGAAGGCGCGGTCGGGATCGCCGCGGGCCCGTCTGCCCGCCGTACCGGGACCACTCGACTCACGTGCCAGGACCATCCCGCCCCACGTGCCAGGACCACCCCGCCCGCCGTATCGGGCCCCGTACTGGGGACCAAGGGAGTCCGGGGTCCGACAGGACCAGGGGTCCGGGGTCCGACAGCGCCAGGGGTCCGGGGTCCGACAGCGCCAGGGGTCAGGGCTCCGACAGCACCAGCGCGAGCAGGCCGGGGAAGCGGGCGTCGAACTCCTCTCGCCGCAGCCTGTTGAGTCGCCTGGCGCCTTCGTCGCGCTGCTCCAGCAGACCGACGTTGCGCAGCACGGTGAAGTGGTGGCTGAGCGTCGACTTGGCGACCGGCAACTCCTTGAACGTGCCGCACGGCAGCGCCCAGTCGGGAGCCACCGCCAGCTCGCGCACGATGCACCGCCTGATCGGGTCGGACAGCGCGTCGAGCGCCGCCTGGAGGGACGCCTCCATCGGGGAGCCGTGGGTCAGGGCGCGCGCTCTGTTCGACGCCGGTCGAACACTCGTGTAATGTTCCATCTCGATCGAACAGTCTACCCGGGAGGCCACGACAATGATGGACAACGGTCGGATCGGCGTCTGGTATCCCCTGTTCGGCAGGGCGCCGGCGGCGGTCGTTCGCGAGGCGGCCGCCGAGCTCGAGGAACTCGGCTACTCCACGCTCTGGGTGAACGAGACCTCCACCAGCAGAGAGCCGTTCGCGGGTGCCGCCCTTCTGCTCGCGGCCACCCGACAGATCGCGGTAGGCACAGGCGTCGCCAACATCTGGGCCCGCGACGCCACCGCGATGGCGGCGGGGCGCGCCACGCTCGGTGAGGCCTACCCGGGCAGGTTCCTGCTGGGCATCGGCGTCAGCCACGGCGGCCTCGTCGCGGGGCGCGGCCACGACTACGGCAAGCCGCTCACGGCGATGCGCGCCTACCTCGACGGCATGGACCAGGCGGCCACGGCCATGGTCGCCGGCGGCGAGGCCCCCACGCTGCTGGCGGCGCTCCGGCCCAGGATGCTGGAGCTGGCGCGGGACAGGGCCGAGGGCGCCCACACGTACTTCGTCCCGCCCGAGCACACCGCGCTCGCCCGCGAGAGCCTCGGCAAGGATCGGCTGCTCGTGCCCGAGCTCGCCGTCGTCCTCGAACCCGACCCCGCGAAGGCTCGTCAGGTCGCACGTGAACACATGGCGTACTACCTCGGCCTGCCCAACTACGTGAACAACCTGCGCGACCTCGGTTACACCGACTCCGACTTCGCCGACGGCGGCAGCGACCGCCTGGCGGACGCGATCGTGGCGTGGGGCGACGAGCAGGCGGTGGCCAAACGCGTCCGAGCCCACCTCGACGCCGGCGCGGACCATGTCGCCCTGCAACCCCTGACGGCGGGCGGCCACGACATGGCGGACGGCATGGCACAGCTCAGCCGCCTCTCCGACACCCTGGACCTCTGACCCTTTCCGGGCTCCGACCTCCCCGCTTTTCGGTCCGCGCTGCGTCTCGCGGTCCGCGTTGCGTCTTCCGGCGCGCGCTGCCTCTCGCGGTCTGCGCTGTGTCTTGCGGTCTGCGCGTCTTCCGGTGCGCGCTGCGTCTCGCGGTCTGCGCTTCGCTTTGCCGTGCCCCGCGCTTTCCAGCTCGCGGTCCGCGCTTCGCTTTCCCGTGCGCGCCGCGTATGCCAGCTCGCGCCGGGTCTCGCAGTCTGCGCTGCGTCTCGCGGCCTGCGCTTCGCTTTGACGTGCGCGCCGCACCTTCCAGCCCGCGCCGCGTCTTCCAGCCGGCTCTGCGTCTTCGGTCGGCCCGCCCGCGCAGTTGAGCCGAGCCGTGCGGATACGAGTTGGAGGGCATCCTCGGCCCACCAGACCCTGGCTCGTGTACATCGGGCACTTGTCGGATGGAGAGTCCCACCTGACCATGTCGTCGGGGGTGTCGGGGGTGTCGGGGGTGTCGGGGGTGTCGGGGGTGTCGGGGGTGTCGGGGGTGTCGGGGGTGTCGGGGGTGTCGGGGGTGTCGGGGGTGTCGGGGGTGTCGGGGGTGTCGGGGGTGTCGGGGTCAGCGCTTCATGGCGCCGTCGGCGATGGCGTTGGCCGCGTCGCCGATGGCCATGCCGACGATCTCCAGCCGCCGGACCAGCTCGCGTTCCTTCATCGCCTCAGCCGTCACCTCGCCCGAGAAGATCCGCGCGATCTCGTACTGGTACATCCGCCGGACAGCACTTCCGGCCTTCTTCGCCTCCAGCGCGTCCTGGACCACCGCAGAGGGCCGGGAGGCGAGGTCGCGCACCGCGTTCTCCAATGCCTCGATGCCGACGATCACCTGGTCGAGCAGCGGAGCGAACCTGATCTGGTTCGGCACCCGATACAGGTGCGACTCTCGGACGAAGTCGCGCAACGAGTCCAGGACGTCGTCGATCGAGCGGGACAGCCGGAACAGGTCTTCCCTGTCGATGGGTGTGACCAGCGCGTTCTTGAGCTCCTCGACGAGACGGGCGCGTTCGGTGTCGCCGAGGTGCTCGATGGAGCGCATCTGCTCGTGTGCTCCGGTTCTGCCCACCTCGCCGCCGATCATCGCCATGGCGAGCCAGGCGCCCTGCTTGGTCGCCGCCAACTGTCCGGCGAGCGCGTGCGCCAGCGCGCCGTCCATCCTCCCAGCCAGCAGATCGCGAATCCGACTCAGCCGCTTCATGCCACCTCCGCCCGCTCCCACCACACTCTCACCAGGCCGCGCACTGGTGCGTTCCGGCACCTGGACCTCCCGCTTTCGCTGCTCGCCCCTGCCCCTGCACGCCCCTCGCCGATGCGCTTCTCATGCCCACCGCGTTCATGTCCTGCTTGGGACGGGGGACCGTTTCCTCCTCATCCGATCTCTCGCAGGGCGAAGGCCATGAATCCGGCCAGGAGTCCGGTGACCGGCAGGGTGAGGAGCCAGGCGACGACGATCTTGACGGCCGCGTACCAGCGCACTCTGCCGCCGCCCTGCGCGACGCCTGCTCCGATGAGCCCGCCGGCGATCGCCTGGGTCATGCTCACCGGCATCCCCGCCGCCGAGCACCCGATCACCGTGACGCCTGATCCGAGTTCCGCGGCCACGCCGTGCAACGGGCGGGAGACGATGATCTCGCGGCTGAGGGTACGGCCCGCCTTGGGCATGCCGTACAGGGTGCCGAGACCGAACAGCAGCGCCGCCGCGAACGAGACGGACGGACCCGTGGAGCCCAGGGCGATCAGAAAGATGGCCAGCATCTTCTGCCCGTCGTTGGAGGCGTAGGCGATGCATTGGAGGATGAAGCCCGCCCAGTGCCAGCGTCGCAGCCCCTCGCTGGTGGTCACGGCGACGAGCAGCCGGGTGGCGGCCCAGGAGGCGAACGCTCCCAGGAACGGGGCGACCAGGCCGACGGCGAGCACCAGCACGACCGAACCCGCCGACACCTGGAGTCCGGTGCCGAGACCCGCGCCGGTCAGGCCGCCGACGATCGCGAGGGTGAGGCTCGTGGGGCGTCCGTGGTGGCTGAGGACCAGGACGACCGCGATCGCGGACAGGACGGCGATGATCATCGCGCGAGTGGCGTTCGGGCCTTCGAAGGCGGCGAGGCGGGTCGCGAACGTCAGCGCGACCTGTTGTGACACCAGCGGCACCAGTCCGGTCAGCAGGACCAGGGTGAGGACGCCGACGACGGGCTTGATCGTGGAGAGCTTGAGGCCGGTGGCCAGCAGGGCACCGCCGTCGTTCACTCCCGACACGACGGCGAACAGGCAGGCGACCAGTACCTCAAGGGGCATGCGCTCCACCCAATCCGACCTGTCGAGGGATCACAACCCGCCAATCCGTGATGCCGGATATAGCAGGAGTAACGGTCTCGGCTGGCTTTCCGTCGGTCGATCCCTCCCTCTGTCCTGCCTCGCGTCATCCGATGGCTTTCCTGATTTGTCTCGTGTCGGTCGATGGCTTCGCTGTCCTGCCCTCTGTCATCCGATGGCTTTCCTGATTTGTCTCGTGTCGGTCGATGGCTTCGCTGTCCTGCCCTCCGCCACCCGATGGCTTCCCTGATCTGCTTCGTGTCACCCGATGGCTTCGCTGCCATACCTTCCGTCGGTCGACGGCTTCCGCTTTCTGGTTGGTCCTGGTGGTGGGCGGTCTCATCCGTATCCGTGGGGGTGTACGGGCGTCGTGGCACGTGCGAAGAGGGGCGCGCTCGGGGCGGCGGGAGCGCAGAGATGGGTGGGTGACGCCCCTGCCGTGGTTGTTGGGGTGCCGGTGACCGGCGGATGGGGCCTGGGAGCTCGTCCAGAGACGCCCACCTATGGCGCCCATAGTGAAATCCGGCCTGGTCGTGCCGTGGGCCCCCCACTAGCGTCCATAACGCCCGATATCTCCAGAAGATCGAGTGGATGATGGACGAAGAGCTCATTCTGCTGAATCCCGGACCAGCCTGTACCTCCCAGCGGGTCAAGGACGCCCTGCTGCGCGGAGATCTGTGCCACCGCGAGCCGGAGTTCACGGATCTGCTGTTCAGGATCCGCGAGGCGCTGCCCCGCTGCCTGAACCTCGGCGACACCCACGAGGCGATCCTGGTGACGGGGTCGGGAACCGCCGCGATGGAGATGGCGGTGATCAGCTCCGTGCGGGAGGGCCGCGGGGTGCTGGTCGTGAACAACGGCGTGTACGGCGACCGCATGATCAAGATCGCCAGGTCGCACGGCATCACCGTTCACGAGGTCAGGAGCGACTGGACCGTGCCCGCCGACCCCGAGGCGGTGCGCCGTGCCCTCGCCGAGCACGACGACGTCGACGCGGTCGTCTGCGTCCATCACGAGACCACGACTGGCCTGATCAACCCGATCAAGGAGATCGGCGAGGTCGTCGCTGGCTCCGGCGCACTGTTCGTGATCGACGCGATCTCCGGCACCGCGATCGAGGACCAGGACCTCGCGGAGGTTCGGGTGGACGTGGTCTGCGGCACCGCGAACAAGGGCCTGCACGGCCTGCCGGGCATGGCGTTCATCCTGTGCAGCCCCGCGTCGATCGCCCGGGTTCAGGAGGTTCCCGAACGCAGCCTCTACCTCAACGCGGCGAGCTACCTGAAGAGCGACGTGCCTTTCACGCCTGCCGTCCAGGTCTGCTATGCCCTGGACGAGGCGATCGAGGAGTTCGAGGCGCAGGGCGGGTTCGCGGCACGGACGAAGCTGTACCGCGAGCGGGCCGCGCTGGTGCGCGGGCAGTTCGAGCGGCTGGGCCTGAAGATCCTCGTTGATGAACGTTTCAGGTCCAATACCGTGACGATGCTTCATCTGCCGGACGGTGTGACGTACCAGTCGCTTCACGATGAGCTCAAGGAGCGTGGCTACGTTGTCTACGCCGGTCAGGGCCAACTGTCGAACGACTTCTTCCGCATCTGCACGATGGGGGAGATCCCCTGGCACCGGCTTGAGCAGCTCGAACGGGCGCTCGGCGAGTCGATCGAGGCAGCAAGGGGTTAACGGGGTATGCAGCTCAACCTGCACCGACTGTGGATCTTCATGACGGTGGTGGAGTGCGGCGGGTTCTCGGCCGCGGCGCAGAAGCTCTACCTCAGCCAGCCGTCGGTGTCGCACCAGGTCAGGCAGCTTGAGCAGGCCCTGCGGGCGACGCTGATCGACCGCAGCGGCGCGCGGATCAGGCTCACCCCGGAGGGCGAGGTCATGCTGGAGTACGCCAAGCGCGTGTTCCTGCTGGCCGACGAGGCCGTGGCCGCCATCAGGCAGGTCTCGGGCCTGCAGACGGGCAAGCTGGTCGCGGGCGGCACCACCACGGTCGGCACCTACCTGCTGCCGCCGCTGCTGGCGGCCTTCCGTGACCGCCATCCCGGCATCGAGATCGGCATCCAGGTGGGCAACGGCCAGCAGGTCGAGCGGGGGCTGGTGGACGGCGAGATCGGCGTCGCCGTACTCGCGGGGCAGCCGTCGGCCCCGCAGCTGGTCAGCGAGCCGATCCTGGAGGACAGGCTCGTCGTGATCACCGAGCCGGGCCACGTCCTGTCCCGCAGCGGTACGGCGGAGCCGTCCGCGCTGGAGGGGGAGCTCTTCCTCATCCGCGAGCCCGGCTCCTCCACCCGTGAGCTGCAGGAGCAGGCGATGGAGACGTGGGGTCTCGACAAGAGGACCGAGATCTGGGGCCCCGAGACGATCAAGCAGGCGGTCGCGGCGGGACTGGGGGTCTCGCTGGTGTCGGAACACTGTGTGGAGCAGGAGCTCGCCGACGGGCGGCTGGCCGCGGTGGAGGTCACTCCCGCGCCCAGACCCCGCCCGATCGTGCTGGCCCATCGCCGCGACCGGCTGCTGGGCCCCGCGGAGCAGGCGTTCATCACCATGCTGCGTACGGTGCGCACATGGCCCAGGTTGAGGAGCGTGTCTTGAGGAGCCGGGCGCAGGTCGTCGTCATCGGCGGCGGCATCGTCGGCTGCAGCGTGGCCTATCACCTGGCCGAGCTGGGCTGGAGCGACGTCGTCGTCCTGGAGCAGGGGCAGCTCTCGTGCGGCACCACCTGGCACGCGGCCGGCCTGGTCGGGCAGCTGCGCAGTACCGAGAGCATGACGAGGCTGATCCAGTACAGCACCGACCTGTACGGGCGGCTGGAGAAGGAGACGGGCTTCGGCACCGGCTGGAAGCAGTGCGGCAGCGTCAGCGTGGCCCGCACCCCCGAGCGGATGGTCCAGCTCAGGAGGACGGCCGCGCAGGCCCGTGCGTACGGGATCACCGCCGAGGTCATCACCGCAGGGGAGGCGGGCGAGCTGTGGCCGGCGATGCGCACCGACGACCTGGTCGGCGGCGTGTGGCTGCCGGGCGACGGTAAGGCGAACCCCTCCGACCTCACCCAGGCTCTGGCCCGTGGCGCCAAGCGTCGCGGCGTGGAGGTCGCCGAGCGCGTCAGGGTCACCGGAACCGTCGTCAAGGGCGGTCGGGTGCGGGGCGTGCGGACCTCGGAGGGCTTCATCGAATGCGAGGTCCTGGTCAACTGCGCGGGACAGTGGGCCAAGGAGCTGGCCAGGCAGGCGGGCGTGACCGTGCCGCTGCACTCGGCCGAGCACTTCTACGTGGTCACCGAGCAGATCGCGGGCGTGCGGCCCGACCTGCCCGTGCTGCGGGACCCGGACGGCTACGCCTACTTCAAGGAGGAGGTGGGCGGCCTGGTCGTCGGCGGGTTCGAGCCCGACGCCAAGCCGTGGGGCATGGACGGCATCCCGCACCCCTTCGAGTTCCAGCTCCTGGACGAGGACTGGGACCAGTTCTCGATCATCATGGAGAACGCCGTCCAGCGGGTGCCCGCCCTGGAGAGCGCCGGCATCCGCATGTTCTACAACGGCCCCGAGAGCTTCACTCCCGACAACATGTTCCTGCTCGGCGAGGCGCCCGAGGTGCGCGGCTACTTCGTCGCCGCGGGGTTCAACTCGGCGGGCATCGCGTCGGCCGGCGGCGCGGGCAGGGCGCTGGCCGAGTGGATCGTGAACGGCCAGCCGACCGGCGACCTGTGGCCCGCCGACCTGCGAAGGTTCGCGCCGTGGGCGGGCAACGACACGTGGCTGCGCGACAGGGTCACCGAGGCGCTCGGCCTGCACTACGCCATGGCATGGCCCAACAGGGAACCGGAGACCGCCCGCCCGCTTCGTCGCTCGCCGGTTCATCACCTGCTGGCCGCGGCGGGCGCCTGTTTCGGGTCCAAGGCGGGCTGGGAGCGGGTCAACTACTTCGGCCCCGCCGTGCCGTACACCTTCGACCGGCCGGAGTGGCAGGAGACGGTCGACTCGGAGATCGACGCCTGCAGGAGCGGAGCGGCGCTGTTCGACCAGACGTCGTTCGCCAAGTTCACGTTGAAGGGCCCTGAAGCGTGTACGGCGCTGCAGTGGTTGTGCACGGCGGACGTCGACGTGGAGATCGGGCGGGTCGTCTACACGGGCATGCTCAACGACAGGGGCGGATACGAGACCGACCTGACGGTGACCAGGGTGGCGGAGGACGAGTACCTCATCGTCACCGGCTCGGCGCAGGCGACGCGCGACTTCGACCACATCTCCAAGGGGATCGGCGAGCACAGGGCGGTGCTCGTGGACGTCACCAGCGCCTACGCCGTCCTCGGCCTCATGGGCCCCGAATCCCGAAATATCCTGCAAAAGGTGTCGAAGGCGGAGCTGGGGGAGTTCGGCACCTCCCAGCTCATCGACCTCGGTCACGCCACCGTCAGGGCCAGCCGCGTCACCTATGTCGGCGAGCTCGGCTGGGAGCTCTACGTCCCCGCCGAGTTCGCGGTCACCGTCTACGAGACGCTGCTGGCCACGGGCGTCACGCAGGCCGGCTACTACGCCATCGAGGCCATGCGGCTGGAGAAGGGCTACCGGGCGTGGGGTCGCGAGCTCGGCCCCGAGGTCACGCCCGCGGAAGCCGGGCTGCTGTTCACCTGCAAGAAGACCGCTGACTTCCGCGGCATGGACCGGATCCACGACTCCCGCAGGACGATCGTCTCGATCACCACCGACGCCCACCTGTGGGGAGGTGAATCCCTGCTCGCGGACGGCGAACCCGTCGGCCACGTCACCTCCGCCGCCCACAGCCCCACGATCGGCAGGACGGTGGCGCTCGGTTTCGTGAAGGACGGCACGCTGGTGAAGGCCGAGGTGAACAGCGCGGGAGAGAGGTACTCTGCCCAGATCAGCCGCAAGGCGCCCTACGATCCCACCTCCGCGAGAGTCAAGGTATGAACGCCGAGTACGTCCTGACGTTGTCCTGCCCCGACCGCCCCGGCGTGGTCGCCGCCGTCTCCGGTCTGCTCGCGCGCAGCGGATGCAACATCACCGAGAGCCAGCAGTTCGGCGACCAGGATGCGGAGCGGTTCTTCATGCGGGTGCAGTTCAGGGCCGCACTGCCGCACGACGAGCTCGCCGCCGCCTTCGCCGCGCTCGCCCCCGAGTTCGGCATGGAGATCAAGCTGCGCGACCTGTCGGTCAAGCCGCGGGTGCTCATCCTGGTGAGCAAGTTCGGTCACTGCCTGAACGACCTGCTCTACCGCGTGCGCTCGGGGCTGCTCGACATCGAGATTGTCGCCGTCGCCTCCAACCACCCGGACCTGCGGCCGCTCACGCAGTCGTACGGGATCGACTACCACCACCTGCCTGTCACGCCCGGCACCAAGCCCAGGCAGGAGGCGGAGATCCTCGCGCTGATCGAGCACTACCAGGTGGACCTGGTGGTGCTGGCCCGCTACATGCAGGTCCTGTCGAGCGAGCTGTGCGAGAAGCTGGAGGGCAGGGCGATCAACATCCACCACTCGTTCCTGCCGTCGTTCAAGGGCGCCAAGCCGTACCACCAAGCCCATGACCGGGGGGTGAAGCTGATCGGCGCGACCGCGCACTACGTCACCTCCGACCTGGACGAGGGGCCGATCATCGAGCAGGAGGTGGCGCGCGTCTCCCACAGCCACTCGCCCGAGGACCTGGTCGCCATCGGCCGCGACGTGGAGTGCGTCGCGCTGGCGCGCGCCGTCAGGTGGCACGCCGAGCAGCGGGTGCTGCTCGACGGACACAAGACCATCGTCTTCCCCCGCTGACCCCCGGCCCGTACGGCAGGCGGGCCCAAGGCCACCGTCCCTCACCGCTGACCGCCCGTCCTCCACGCGTCCTCCAGCGGACTCCGGCCGGCCGTGCGGACGCGGCGGGGATCAGGGCCGGTACGTGCCGAAGAACCAGAGGTTGCCCTCGGGGTCCTTGCACGCGTACTCCCTCGATCCGTAGGGCTGGTCCACCAGCCCCATGGTGACGACGGCTCCGGCCGCCACCGCCTTGTCGTGGTGCGTGTCGGGGTCGTCGACGGCGACGTAGATGCCGGGCCCGCCCGCCTTGCCCTCGCCGAGCATGATCATGTCGTCGCCGACGAGCATCTCGACGTGGTTCTTCGCCACCTCGTGCGGGACGAACCCGAAGGCGGTGCTCAGGAACTCGGCCGCGGCCAGGACGTCCTGGTAGCGGGCCAGCGCGAAAACGGTTCGTTTCATGAGTCCGAGTCTGCGCCGTGGACCGCCTGCGGTCTTGGACGAATCTGACCTGGCGTGGTGCCCGCCATCGCGCGGAACTCGCGGTTCATGTGCGGCTGGTCGTAGAAGCCGCACGCCGTCGCCACGTCCGCCAGGTCCGCGCCCGAGCGGAGCAGGCTCATGGCCCGGTCGAAGCGGATCACCCTGGCCGAGGCCTTCGGGGTCAGGCCAACGTGGTCGTGGAAGCGGGAGACGAGGTGGCGGTGGCTCCAGCCGAGCGAACCCGCCAGCCACGCCACGCTGACCGACCCCGACGACTCGACCAGCCGGTCCCATGCCCACACCACGCGCGGGTCGGGCGGGGGTGCGGGCAGGATGCGGGCGGCGAGCAGCGACTCCGCGGCCGTCAGCCGGTCCTGCCACGAGGTGAGCTCGCCGAGCCTGGCGACCGTCGCGGAACCCCAGCCGGGCAGCAGGTCGTCGACGGGGGCCACCAGGTTCGCCAGCTCGTTCATCGGGACGCCGAACAGCCGGCGGGCGCCGAACGGGGTGAGCAGGACCTCCACGCCCTCGGTAGGGGCCGACATGCGGGTCACCGTGTACCGGTCGCCGAGGCCGCCGGTGAACGAGGTGAGCCGCGTGCCGCCGACCTCCATGGGTGCGCCGAAGGCGAGGATGAGCACCGCACCCGGCAGCGCCACCTCGGTGCGGATGACGGGGCGGTCGTAGTGCTCCCTGTAGGCGCACAGGCTGGTGACGTAGGGGCGCAGGGCGGGTCCCGGCGTGCGTCGGGTCATGCTGAGTCCCGGCGCGTGTGCGGGCCGGTCGGCCGCCGTCGACCCCATCCCCTGACGATACCCGCCACCCGCGGACGCGGCAGGAAGGAACCCCGGACGGCCCGCCAGAGACCGCCCCGACGGGCGGGACCGAAGCCGAGAAGCCCTCGGACGAGGACGGGGGCACAGTGGACGGGGCCACGGTGGACGGGACCAGTGGACGGGACCACCGGAGATCCCGTCCACCGGAGAGAGGACCGTCAGAGGCCGGTGTGCCTGGCCAGGAAGGTGAGCTGGTCGGCGGCCAGGTCGACCGTGCGGCTCACCGAGCGGGCCCCGTGCCCGACCTCGGTCTCGTTGCGCAGCACGATCGGGGCGTCGCCCGCCTGCGCGTGCTGCAGTGCCGCGCACATCTTCCACGCGTGCAGCGGGTGCACCCGCGTGTCGGACTGGAAGACCGTGAACAGCGTCGCGGGATACGACACGTCCTCGCGCACGTGGTGGTACGGCGAGTACGCCCACAGCCACGGGAACTGCGTGGGCTCCTCCGCCGAACCGTACTCGACGTTCCACGTCGCGCCGAGGCCGAACAGCTCGTAGCGGATCATGTCGAGCAGCGGAGCGGAGCAGGCGACGGCCGCGTAGAGGTCGGGCCGCTGGGTGAGGGCGGCGCCGACCAGCAGGCCGCCGTTGGAGCCGCCCGAGATGGCCAGGTGCGAGGAGGTGGTGACGCCGGTGGCGATCAGGTGCTCGGCGGCGGAGTGGAAGTCGTCGAAGACGTTCTGCTTGTTGGCGAGCATGCCGGCGCGGTGCCAGTCCTCGCCCTCCTCGCCGCCGCCGCGCAGGCCCGCGATCGCGTAGACGCCGCCTGCCTCGACCCAGGCCAGGACGGAGGCGGAGTAGCCGGGCGTCATGGAGATGCCGAAGCCGCCGTAGCCGTTCAGGATCGTCGGGCGCGGCCCCTCGCGGTCGACGGGCTCGATCACCAGCATGTGGACGGGCGTCCCGTCCTTGGACTGGTAGACCACCTGCGAGGTCTTGACGGGGGGCACCTCGACAGCGCCAGGAGAGGCGGCCCACAGCGTGGTCTCTCCCGTGAGCGCGTCGTAGCGCTGGATGGTCGGCGGCGTGGTGTTGTCGGTGTAGCCGAACCACGCCTCGTGGCCGCCCTCGGGCCGCTCGGAGATCCCGCCGATCGTGCCGAGGCCCGGTGTGGGCACCTCGCCGATCCTCTCGCCGCTGTCCAGGGAGTGGAGGCTGATCTCGCTGAGCGCGTGGCGGGTCCAGCCGACCAGCATGACCGGCCGCTCGAGGTCGTCGAGGATGGCGAAGTCGGTGAGCACCGCCTCGGGGTCCTCGGGGATGAGGTCGGTCCACGCCGACGGGTCGGCGGGGTCGGCCACGCAGACCCGCGCGCGCGACGCGTCGCGGTCGGTGTGGACGTAGATACGCCCGTCGCGCCCGAAGACCAGCCCGGTCTGCGCGTCGACGCCCTCCTGGACCACGGTCAGCGCGGGGCGCTCGGCGGGGGAGGCGGACAGGTCCGCGATCCACAGGTCGTTGCGCGGAGCGGTGCCCTCGGAGGCGGAGATCTGCAGCCAGCGGCCGTCGCGGGAGACCGACACCCCGTAGTAGTTGGTCATCTTCATGCCGTCGCCGAAGATCATCACGTCGTCCTCCGTGGAGGTGCCGACGCGGTGCAGGTAGACGCGACGGTGGAACTGCGACTCGCCCTCGGGCACCTCGGTGCTCGGCAGGCGGCGCACGTAGTAGTAGGCCTCGCCACCCGGCAGCCAGGCGACGGGCGAGTAGCGGCACCGGTCGATCGGGCCCTCGACCCTGGTCCCTGTCGCCACGTCGATGATGTAGAGCGAGGACTCCTCGTCGCCGCCGACCGAGATCTGGTACGCCAGCAGGCGCCCCTCCTTGTCGGGCTGCACGGCGTCGAGGGTGGTCAGCCCCGAGGAGTCGATGGCCATCGGGTCGATGAGCGCGCGCTCGGTGCCGTCGGCGTCGACGACGTAGTAGACGGCGTGCTCCTGGTCGGGGGTGCGGCGGGAGAAGAAGTGACGCTCGCCGCGCCAGACGGGCACACCCACCGAGCCCGACCGCAACAGCTCGGCGATCCGCTCCTTGAACCTTCGCGGCTCCGCCTGGGCCTGGAAGAGCTCCTCCTGCGCCAGCAGCCAGCCCTTCACCTCCGGGTCGTCGGAGTCCTCGAGCCAGCGGTAGGGGTCGGGCACGGGCGTGCCGTGCAGGTTCTCGACGATCTCGTCTCGGCGAGCGGCTGGATACATGCCTGAACCCTACCTGTGACGCGTAAAGCCGAGGTCGAACGGGCATAAATGACATCGCGTGTCCCTATGGTCATCAGTAATGGGTGGCGGGGACATGCCGTAAACGCCAGACTTGGTGAAGGACGGTGCCGTGGTGACCATCCGTTGGACCGTCCGGCGGAGGTCCACGTGACGGAAGCGACCGGGTCCCAGGAGGGACCGCCAACAGGGGCCATGGCCCCTCTGATACCCGTGCGTCGGGGGGTGGCCCCCTGATGCGCCAAGTACTCCTGCTCAACGCCACCTACGAGCCACTGACCACGCTTTCGCTGCACCGAGCCGTCGTGCTCGTGCTCAGGGAGAAGGCCGACGTCGTCCACCGTGACGGCAGGGGAGCGGTCCTGCGCTCCGCGACCTGCACGGTCGACGTCCCATCGGTGATCAGACTCCGAAGATATGTCCGCATTCCCTACCGGTCCCGCATCCCCCTGACGCGTGCGGCGCTCATGCGCCGCGACGACTTCCGCTGCGCCTACTGCGGCCAGCGGGCCGAGACCATCGACCACGTCATCCCGCGCTCGCGGGGCGGCACGCACACGTGGGAGAACTGCGTCGCCTCCTGCATGCCGTGCAACCACAGGAAGGCCGACAAGTACCTGGAGGAGCTGGGGTGGACGCTGCGCGTCGCCCCGGCGGTGCCAAGGGGCGCCCATTGGCGGCTCATCGGCGCCCAGCTCGTCGGCGATCCCCAGTGGGCGCCCTACCTGTCGGAGACGGCGGCCTAGCCCGCCGTTCTATTGTCGCGTGGCCTGCTCGGCGAGGGAGTTGATCCCGTAGAGCAGGCCACCGACGAGGTCGCCGGCGCTGAAGGCGGTGGCCATCGACATCGCCGTCAGGCGGCACGACCCGTCGGACAGCCGGCGCCTGGCGTTCTCGCCTGTGACGATCTCCAGGGCGCGGCCCACGGCGTCGACGAAGAGGAGCACCGCGTCGGGCGACTCCGCGCCCAAGGCGGCGTGCAGCCGTTCGGCGAAGTGGCGCCTGCCGCCGACAGGGGTGCCGAGGAAGGCGCCGAAGCGCAGCCCGCTGCGCCGTTCGGCGGACACGAGAGCCGCGCGGACGTCGTCGGCCTGGGCCGCGGTGAGAGCACGCATGGCCTTCACCACCCCGCCGAGGCGCCGCCGAGCCGGCCGCCTGGCTCGGCGGTCTGCGCCGCGCGCAGCCAGTCGACCTCAGGGGCGGGTGCCCACGGTGCCCTGTGGTCGGCCAGCACCAGCGCGGAGGTGCTGACCCCGTGCTCGCTGTGCTGGGGGCCGCCCAGCCACACGACGCCTGGCGCGTCGTCCTTTTCCGCCGTTCTGGCCGGGAGCAGAACCACCAGACTGATGAGGAGAAACAGCCCGAGCGAGGTTCCGATGAGAAAGCCGAAGATCTCCAGCGCGCTGTCCACACCATGACCGTAGACCCGAGCGGACGCCCCGGCCAGACCCCTCACCACACGGGCGGTCTCCTGTCGCCCCAGAATCCGCCCCTTGCCGCCTCGACCTGTGCCGACAGCGAGATCAGCGTGCCCTCTCCGCCCACCCGCCCCGCCAGCATGACGCCGATCGGCAGGCCGTCGGCGCTCCAGTGCAGCGGGAGGTTGACGGCGGGCTGGCCGCTCACGTTGTAGATCGGCGGGAAGGGCGCGAAGCGCTTCATGCGTTCGAAGGTCTCCTCGGGGTCGCCGGCGTCCTCGAACCATCCGACGGGCACGGGCGGCCGCGTGACCGTGGGCGTGAGCACCGCGTCGTAGGGGTCGGTCGCCATCAGCGCCATGCGCGTGGCCAGTTGCAGCGACGACTGCGCCTGCAGGAACGTCGGAGCCGGCACGGCGAAGCCGCGCTCGCGCAGCCACGCGGTCAGCGGGCGCAGCCGGTCCTGCCGGTCGAGCGCGACGGGATGCATGCACGCGAAGGCGAACCACATCGTGACGAACTGCGGCACCAGGTCGGGGCCGAACGGCGAGGCGATGTCGACGACCTCGTGCCCGAGCTCCTCCAGCGTCTTGCTCGCCTCCTCGTAGGCCGCCAGCACGTCGGGATGGACCTCCGCGCCGTCCACGACGGGCGTGGCGTAGCGCGCGATCCGCAGGCGGCCAGGCTCCCGCGCAGCGCACTCGAGGAACGTCCCCTCGTGCGGAGGCGCGAGGTAGAGGTCGCCGGGGTTGTTGTGCGCCATCACGTCCAGCAGCGCCGCGGCGTCGGCGACGGTCCTGGCGATCGGCCCGTTGGTGGACAGGCCCGCCAGATCGGGGATGATCGGCGCGAAGCTGATGCGGCCCCTGGTCGGCTTGATGCCGAACAGCCCGCACACCGAGGAGGGGATCCTGATGGAGCCCGCGCCGTCGCTGCCCTGCGCCGCCGGCGCCAGACCGGCCGCCAC
The DNA here is from genome assembly GCF_057708945.1 of Nonomuraea sp. bgisy101. NCBI lineage: Bacteria > Bacillati > Actinomycetota > Actinomycetes > Streptosporangiales > Streptosporangiaceae > Nonomuraea > Nonomuraea sp. bgisy101. The sequence continues at coordinate 65,816 of NZ_JBYITD010000012.1, read as the reverse complement.
CGCGGCCGCGGCGCCCCCACTCGACCCGCCCGCCGAGCGCGAGAGGTCCCACGGCGTACGGCTGGGCGGCGACACCGACGTCTCGGTGTAGCACGGCAGGCCGAACTCGGGCGTCGCCGTCTTGCCCAGCATGACGGTGCCGGCGTCGCGCAGCCGCTCCACCACCGTGTCGTCGACGGGCGCGACGAAGCCCTCGTACGTCGCCGAGCCGAACCGGATCGGCACGTCCTTGACCAGGTTGAGGTCCTTGACGGGGATCGGCACGCCGTACAGGGGGCCGTGCGGGTCGGTGAGCTCGCGCGCCTGCGCGAGCGCGCGCTCGGCCGTCACGGTGACGTAGGCGCCGACCTGCGGGTCGATCCGTTCGATGCGGTCGAGGTAGTGCTCGGTGATCTCAACTGGTGAGATTTCCCGGCGCCTGACAGCTTCCGCCTGCTCAAGAGCGGTGAGATCATGTATGTGCGCCACGAACCGCAGAGTAGGCAGAGTTGTCTAGAGAAGAAAAGATGTAGATACCCCGAATTGGGGTCACAAACGCGGTGACGTGGGCCATAAAACTATGGACGCGCCAACAGTAGGCACCGGCCTATGGCTCGGCTACCGTTTGTAGCGTGGACTCCGCTAAGCAGCGAGAAGACGGTAACACTACGTCACCGATCTGGGTGAGTGACAGGCCTGCCGAGGACGAGGGCGCCGCCCCCGAACACTCCGCACCCACGTCAACGTACGCTCCCGTCGAACGCGCTTCCCTGCTCAGCCTGCTCCAACAGCCCAGGTACCGGCACCTGCGCACGCGCGTCCTGATCGCCGTCGCCGTCGGTGTCGTGGTGGGCTTCCTCGTCTCCGACGTGCGCGTGGGGATCACCGCGGCCGTGCTCGCCGCGATCGCCGACACGATCTACCGCGCCAAGTCGCACTCGACGGTCCCCGCGTGGCGGCGCTCGTCGGTCGCCGAGCGGAAGACCGAGGCGCAGCTGAAGCGGCTGGAGCGTAGCGGCTACCGCACGCTCCACGCCAGGGCGATCCCGGGCAGTGAGGCGCAGATCGACCACCTGGTCATCGGCCCCACGGGCGTCTACGCGGTCGACTCGGAGAAATGGGACAAACGCCTGCCGGTGCGCGTGCAGATGGGCAAGAAGCTCTTCCACGGCCCCTTCGACATGAAACCGCGCCTCACCGAGGCCAGGTGGGAGGCGACGCAGGCCAGCGAGCTGATCAGCAAGGCCTACGGCCGCGAGGTCACCGTCGTGGCGTCGCTGGCGATCTACGGCCCGCCCGTCCCCTGGAAGATCATGACGATCCGCGACGTGGACGTCTACGAGGGCGCCAGGGCGCGCAAGTGGATCACCAAACGCGAGCGCGCGCTCACCGACGCCGAGATCGAGCGGCTCTACGAGATCGCCGCCCAGGTGCTCCCGCCCCGCTACGGCGAGGGTTAGCGGCACCGTCGTCCGTTCCGCACAAGCCGCCGCGCCCCGGGTGCGGCGGCTTTCGCATGCGCCAGGACGTCGTCCGCCTCGTGGACACATGTCTCAGCCACCGAGCGAGGGTCGTACGATGTGAAGACTCGCTCATGATGGGAGATGCGCTCATGCCCGCCCTCAGGTCTCGTACGGTCACGCACGGCAGGAACATGGTCGGCGCCCGGGCCCTGCTCCGGGCGACGGGCGTAGCCGGCAGTGACTTCGGCAAGCCCATCATCGCGGTCGCCAACAGCTTCACCCAGTTCGTGCCGGGGCACGTGCACCTGCGCGAGGTGGGCGATCTCGTCGCCGGCGCGATCAGGGAGGCCGGAGCGATCCCGCGCGAGTTCAACACGATCGCCGTCGACGACGGCATCGCGATGGGCCACGGCGGAATGCTGTACTCCCTGCCCAGTCGCGAGCTGATCGCCGACGCGGTGGAGTACATGGTGAACGCGCACTGCGCCGACGCCCTGATCTGCGTCTCCAACTGCGACAAGATCACCCCGGGCATGCTGCTCGCCGCCTTCAGGCTGAACATCCCGACGATCTTCGTCTCGGGCGGGCCGATGGAGGCCGGCAAGACGCCGGGACGCAAGCTCGACCTGGTCGACCCGATGATCGCCGCGGCCGACGCCTCCGTCTCCGACGAGGAACTGCTGGAGATGGAGGAGAACGCCTGCCCGACCTGCGGTTCGTGCTCGGGCATGTTCACCGCCAACTCCATGAACTGCCTGGCCGAGGCCATCGGCCTGGCGCTGCCCGGCAACGGCACGATCCTGGCCACGCACAAGGCGCGCAAGACGCTGTTCGAGGACGCGGGCCGGCGCGTGGTCGAGATCGCCAAGCGCTACTACGAGGACGACGACGAGACGGTGCTGCCGCGCTCGATCGCCACCAAGGACTCCTTCGAGAACGCGATGACGCTCGACGTGGCGATGGGCGGCTCGACCAACACGATCCTGCACATCCTGGCCGCCGCCCGCGAGGCGCAGGTCGACTTCGGCCTCAAGGAGATCAACGAGATCTCGTTGCGGGTGCCGTGCCTGTGCAAGGTCGCGCCGGCCACGAACAAGTACCACATCGAGGACGTCCACCGCGCCGGCGGCATCCCGGGCATCCTGGGCCAGCTCGACAGGGCGGGCCTGCTGCACCGTGACGTGCACACCGTCAACGGCGGCACGCTCGGCGAGGTCATCGCCGCGTGGGACCCCTCCTCGGAGAAGGTGCTCCCCGAGGCCGTGGAACTGTGGCACGCCGCGCCGGGCAACGTCCGCACGGTCAAGCCGTACTCGCAGGACAACCGCTGGGACGACCTCGACATCGACAGGGCGGAGGGCTGCATCCGCGACCTGGCGCACGCCTACAGCAAGGACGGCGGCCTGGCCGTCCTCTACGGCAACATCTCGCGCGACGGCGCGGTGGTGAAGACCGCGGGCGTCGACGAGTCGATCTGGAAGTTCACCGGGCCCGCCGTGGTGTTCGAGTCGCAGGAGGAGGCCGTCGACGGCATCCTCGGCGGCAGGGTCAAGGAGGGCGACGTCGTCGTCATCCGCTACGAGGGCCCGAAGGGCGGCCCCGGCATGCAGGAGATGCTCTACCCGACCTCCTTCCTCAAGGGCAAGGGGCTCGGCAAGGCCTGCGCGCTGGTGACCGACGGGCGCTTCTCCGGCGGCACCTCGGGTCTGTCCATCGGTCACGCCTCGCCCGAGGCGGCCGAGGGCGGCACGATCGCGCTCGTCGAGGACGGCGACCTCATCGAGATCGACATCCCGAACAGGGTGCTGGAGCTGCGCGTGCCGGAGGCCGAGCTGGCCGAGCGGCGCGAGCGGCTGCTGGCCGACCTGGGCGGCTACCGGCCGCGCGATCGGCAGCGCCAGGTGAGCGTGGCGTTGCAGGCCTACGCGGCGATGACGACCTCCGCCTCCACGGGTGCCTCTCGCGACCTGTCCCAGCTGTCCCGCTGATTCGCCGATTCGCTGATTCCGCACGGCCCGCGTCCCGCCCCAGGGACGCGGGCCGTGCGTCTTCTCCGGGGCCGCCGGCTCCTTCCTTCGGCTCCGCCCGAAGGCCAGGAGCTTCCGATGGGCGGCGCGGCCCTGATCTCGGCCCCGCGCAGAGGGAGTCGTTCACGGCTGCGATACCCGCGATGGATGCGCTCGCCGAGGTGCTGGAACCACGTCGGTAGGCGCACACTCTTTCGAAAATTGTCGGTGCGGGGCCGTACTCTATGGGTATGACGACAGTCGTGAAGTCCCCCACGCGACCACTGACGACCGCCGAGATCGCCGCCCTCGCCCTCTCCCTGGCGCATCTGGGAGCGGGCCCGCAGGCCGTCACCGCCCGACGCGGCCTGCGCCACGCGTTCGAGCACCTGGAGCTCGACGACGATGTCGTCGCCACCACGCTGGCGACGCTCACCGACCCGCTGCCCGTGGAGGTGGCCTCCAGGGCCAGGGTGATCGCCGAGGCGATCACCAGCAGGCTCGTGATCCGTATCCACTACCGCGACGCGGGGGGTCACGTCACGATCCGCGACGTCGACCCCGTGACCTGCCTGGTCCACCGCGAATTCTGGTACCTGGTCGGCGTGTGCAGGATGCGCCGCGCGATCAGGGCGTTCAGGTTCGACCGCATCATCGCGGTGGAGCCGACGCTGACTCCCGCCCGCCCCCACCTGGCCGATCGGTTCCTGCCGTTCCAGCGGAGGAAGGCCGCCTGATCCCGTAGGTGACCGTCCGCAGGAGCCACTCGACCGGGCCGTAGCGGTGCCGTCTGGTCCACCAGGCGCTCACCGGCCAGCTGCGTCACGTAGATGGCCAGAGCGATCACCAGCGTGCCCCAGACCGGCACCTTCTCGGCAAGGCCGAAGCCGAGCCCGGTGAACAGGATCGCCGTGATCAGCGACTGCCCGATGTAGTTGGACGCGGCGATCCTGCCGGCGGGGCCGAACCACGCGTCGGCGCGGCTCAGCCGCAGCACGGTGGCGGCGTAGCCGGCGGCCAGCAGCGGGGAGGCGAGTAGGGCGACGCCGTCGACGACACCGTCCGGCAGCGTGCCCGTCCACTCCGCGACGTTCACGGCGACCGTCGCCGTGCCGCCGAGACCGAAGCCGAAGAGCTGGACGCGGGGCAGCAGGTGGGCGTACCGCTCCGGCTCCTCCAGCAGCCCGCTCCTGCCCGCCGCCAGCCCGAACAGGAACAGCGGCACCACCATCAGCGCGCTGAGCAGGGTCGAGGTGACGCCGCCGATCAGGCCGTACACCTCGATCCTGGCCTGCGCGGCCTCGAGGAAGGAGCTTCGGTAGTCGTCGAGGAGGCGGGCCAGTCCCGCCGCGTCCACCGACGGCGCCTGGTCGCCGCCCGCGGTCACCATGATGAGGGCGCTGAGCAGGCCGAGCATGACCACGCCGACGACCGACGCCGTCCTCGGCCTGAGCGGGCGCAGGAGCAGCAGCACGAGGCCGGCGACGCCGTACGCCAGGAGGATGTCGCCCAGCCACAGGAAGACCAGATGCAGTGCGCCGAGCACCATCAGCGCCAGGCAGCGGCGCAGCGTCCTGGCGACGGCGCCGGCGCCGTTTCCTGCTCGCGGCGCGTAACTGCATCGTGAAGGAGTAGCCGAACAGGAACGAGAACAGCACGTAGAACTTGCCCTCGAACACCAGGTGCACGAGGTTCTTGGCGGCCGAGTCCGGCGGGCCGGTCATGAACGCCATGCCGAGCATGTTGACCATCAGGATGCCGCCCAGGGCGAAGCCCCGCAGCGTGTCCAGGGCCGCCAGGCGCCGCACGGGCGGCGCGGTGATCGAATCCATGGCATCGACGCTAGGTACGCGGGGCCCGACGCGGATCGCCTCGCCTCCCGATCCGCGGCTCCTCCGAGAGAACCAGGCCGGAGTCCGGTCCGGTACCCCAGGCGCAATACTGATGGACGCTTGACCTTCGGCGGCCTCCGTGCTTACCGGACGGCTGGCAGGCTCCGCTGCATGCGTTTTCGGGGGATCGCGCTCGTCGCGGTACTGGCGATCGTCACGGTCGGGTGCGCACACGCGGACGCGGCACCGTCAGCGCCTGAGCACCGGGCGGCGGGGTCCGAGCCCGATGGAGGGGAACGCGACCCGTTCGTGGCCGTGGGACGATCGGCTCCGCCGGCGGGTCTGCCCGCCGAGACGCGGCGGCGGCTGGACCGCGCGCTCGCGGCCTATCTCGCCGGCCGTCCCGGGCGGTTCGCGGTGGCCGTCCACGACAGGACCGAGAACGTCCGCTACACCTTCCGCCAGCAGGATCCGTTCATGCTGGCCAGTGTGGCGAAGGTGGACATCCTGCTCGCGCTGCTGCTGCGCGCGCAGAGCGAGGCACGAAGCCTGACAGAGCAGGAGCGGCGGCACGCCGCCCTGATGATCAAAAACAGCGACAACGCCAGCGCCCAGCGGCTCTTCACCGCCATCGGCGGGCCGGAGGGACTGAGCGACGTCCTACGCGGGCTCGGCATCACCCACACCGTGCCGGGGTACAGCTGGGGCGAGACCCTCAGCAGGCCGTCCGACCAGGTGAAGGTGCTCGAGCGCCTGACCGACCCCGCGGGCCCGCTCACGGCCCGCCACCAGCGATACGCGCTCGGGCTCATGTCGTCCGTCACGCCCGAGCAGGCCTGGGGCGTCAGCGCGGCGGCAGGACAGGGTCAGGTGGCGCTGAAGAACGGCTGGCTGCCCGTCCGGGCGCACGACGGCCTGTGGACGATCAACAGCGTCGGAAGGCTCGCGCTGCCCGGCCACGAACTGTTCGTGTCGGTGCTGTCGGAGCGCAGCCCCGACATGGGGGCGGGCATCGAGACGGTCGAGCGGGCGGCCAGGCTGGCCGTCCGCGCGTTCACCGGCGCAGGCCCGTCGTCCGCGCGGACCCTGACGGCAGGCCGCGCCTTCGCGGGCTAGCTGCATCGCCCACGAACGTCGTCAACGGGCGGGGCTTGATCAACGGCGAGACCGCCGCGTCATCCTGCCTCGCGGATCAGGAGCAGCAGCCGCCGCCGCAGCATCCGCCGCCACCGCCGCCCGAGGGCGCGGAGGCGTTGCCCGTCACGGCGACCGTCGACAGCAGCTTCACCGTGTCGGTGTGGCCCTCAGGGCAGGCCGCGGGGTCACCGGAGGCCGACATCGGACGGGTCAGCTCGAACGTGGAACCGCAGGCGCGGCAGCGGAAGTCGTAACGCGGCATGGACCTAGGGTACGGGTTCGAGCACCACGTGGGCATAGTCGGACACCGGTTGGTAGCCGATGCTCTGGTAGATGGCGTTGCTGGTGGGATTGTTCAGGTCGGTGAACAGCACCGTCATCGTGCAGCGCTCGGCGAGCGCGAGCCGACTGGCGTAGGCGGTCACGGCGGCGCCGTACCCGCGACGTCGGCTCGACGGCGGCGTGTAGACGGGCCCGATCCTGCACATCCCCGCCGCCTCGGGCGAGATGCCCGCGAGCGCGACGGGCACGTCGCCGTCCACCCAGAGAATGATGTCGCCCCGCGCGATGCGGCGCTGGGCCAGTTCGGCCGTGTCGCCGTCGCCGTGCAGGCCCACTTCGGTGGCGAAGGCGTCGAACCAGTTCATCACCAGCGGGAAGTCGCCCATGGTCGCGCGGCGGCCCTTGCCGGCCACGGCGGGAGCCTCGAGCGTGCCGAGCCGGTAGAGGCGCTCAGGCCTGCGGCGCGAAGGGGTCGCGCCCGCCGCGGCGATGAACGCGTCGACCACGTCGACGGGTCCTGAGATCTCCGGCGTTCCGACGCCGCGCACGCGCAGCTCGTCGACCAGCGGTCGCACCGCGGCGATCGGCATGGGAGCCAGATAGAAGGGCCGGGGAGGCGTGCGGAAGACCGCTCCCTTGACCTCGCCGTCCTCGCTCCACCAGCCGAAGGAGGCGTCGTCGCCGGGCATGCCGTCGCGCAACCCGGCGAGCACGGTGAGCGGCACGGTGTTGGCCGCCGGATCCGTTCCCAGGAAGGCCTCAGCGTGCGCGGCGAACTCCGCCGCGTCAGGGGAGAAGGTCCACACGATCAGGAATCATGCCAGATCGCCCTGCGCGACTAGCAGGCTCGCGACATGCGCGCTGACGTCGTGCAGGAGCGTGGAGGGTTCCAGGTGCGTCCCCGCCACGGCCGAGACCAGCGAAGGCAGGCCGGGGATCGGGAAACCGTCGTCGACCAGCGCCTTCGAGCCCACCTCGTTCTTGTCCAGCGCCAGCCTGCTGCGCTCCCACGCGTCGAGCACCTCCTCGGGCGAGGGAACGCCGAAACCGTGGCCGACGGGCGCCGCGTGGCGCAGCCGTACCAGCGGGGTCTCCGCGAACGCCAGCGCGGTGCGGGCCCGCACGTGCAGGTCCTCGCGAGCCTCCGGAGCGATCCAGTCCATCGCCGAGCAAGGATTGCGGCAGGTCGCCACGCAGACCGCCAGAGCGCCGGCGACCTGGCTGTGCTGCCTGTCGAAGTAGGCCCGCCAGCCCTCTGGCGGCTCGCTGGCCACCCGCAGCGTCCTGTTCGTCGCCGACTGCTCAGACTTGGTGTGGTCGCACTCCCTGTCGCCGATCACGCCGAACCTGCTGCCGGGCGCGCTCAGCCCCTCCGGCCAGCGCGCCGGATCGCCCGCGTGGCCGAGGTGCGGCTCGAACGCCAGCAGCGGCAGGTACTCGCTGGCGATGTGCACGGCCGCGATCATCGGGCTCAGCTCGCGACGGAACCACCTGATCGCGATGACCTCCAGCAGCAGGCCATAGGCGGGCCGCAGCGACTCCAGCGCGCCTCTCGGCTGCTCGCGCGGCGTCTGCGGCATGTGGCAGTCACGGGCTCTGCGCCGCAGATCGCTCGGTACGGCGGGCGCGCCCACCGCGAAGTCCTCGGCGTCCAGCGAGAGCAACCGCTGGCCGAACTCGCAGACCTCGGCGATCTCCTCGGTCGGGGCCAACGCGCCGAGATCGGCGAACGCGTATCGATTGGCCAGCGCGACGAGCAGATCACGAGTCGTTTCCACGTGATCACTCTCTCATGTGTCGTTCGGTGTGGTGTGGGGGAGGGTGCTGGGACCCACGCCACACAACACCAACCTGCCGCCGGCCTCCACACCAACCCCCGGGAAACCGCTGTCTCCCGGCCTTCGGGACGCGCCTTCTGGACTCCGCAGGCCTCGCCGCCCGCATCCGCGGTTGCCCGTTCTCCCCGGGGTGACGGGTCCTGCCGAGCACCGTGACGTCCGGCCCCACGCTCCGCGGTTCCGGCCCGCTGGGCCCGCTGCGAACTCCGGGGACAACACCCGGCGACCCGGCTCCGACCCGGGTGTCCCCTCGAAAGGGCTCTACCGCCCCGGGATCGCCTCGCCTCAGGGCACTCCGCCGCGGGGGCGCCCCACCTCGGGTCGTGCGGTCCGGGGTTGTGCGGGCGCGGGTGGCGAGGCCTCGGGTGATGCGGTCCGGGGTGGCGCCGGCTCGGTCTGCGCGGCCTCGGGTGGGGCTGGCTCGGGTTGCGCGGGCTCGGTCTGCGCGGCCTCGGGTGGGGCTGGCTCGGGTTGTGTGGGCTCGGACTGTGCGGGCTCGGGTTGTGTGGGCTCGGGTTGTGTGGGCTCGGGTTGTGCGGGCCGATGTGCCAGGGGTTCGCTCAGGTGTCGTCGGCGGTGGCGTCGGAGCGCGAGATGTGGGTCGGCGGCTACGGGCAGGGGGCCTTGATGCACTGGACGTCGCCGCCAGGCCCCGTCTGCGGGTCGGGGGTGGGCGGGTCGACGGTCGGCTCGGTGGTCGGCTCCTGCGGCCCGGGCGGTGTCGTCGGCTCCTGTGAAGGCTCTGCGCTCGGTTCATGGGTCGGCTCGGTGGGAGGGGTGACCGGGGGCGTGACGGGGACGGTCGGCGGTGTCGTGGGTGGGGGGACGGTGGCCGCCTGGTCGGGGCTGGGCGTGGCTCTGGTCTTGCCGCCGACCACCGGGGTGTGTCCCTGCTCCTGTTTGCCCGGCACGCGCGCCTGCACCGTGCGTCCCTCGACCGGTGCCGGCACGGGCAGCTCCTGCTGCACGCCGCTGACGGGGACGGGCTGCTGGAACCACGGCCACCCGACGGCCGCCAGCGTCGCCACGAGGGCGGCCATGGTGGCGCCAGCCATCAGCAGCGCCCGCCTGCGACCGCGGCGCTGCCGGTCGGCGGGCATGGTGACGGGCTCGGCGACCCGTTCCACGCCGGGCTCGCCCTCCTGCGACGCCACGCTGTCGGCGGAGGAGGCGGACCGCTCAGCGGCCGTCTCGCGGTCGGTCACAGGGGTGAGGTCGTCCATCGGGTGGGCGGCGGCGTGCCTGGCGGCGGCCGCCATGTCGGCCGCCGAGGACCAGCGCATGGCGGGATCCTTCTCCAGCGCCCAGGCGACCAGGGACCGCGGCCCCGGGGGAACGTCGTAGGGAAGCGGCGGAACGGCCGCCCTGAGGTGCTTGAAGATGATCTGGACGGGCGTCTCGCCGTCGAAGGGCAGCTTGCCGGTCAGGCACTGGTAGGCGACCACCCCGAGCGCGTAGACGTCGACCGCGGGGGTGATGTCGCCCGCCGAGGCCTGCTCGGGGGCGCAGTAGCCCGCCGAGCACATGACGGTGCCCGTCACGGTCAGCTGCCCGCCCGACGCCGAGTGCGCGATGCCGAAGTCGGTGAGGGTGACGCTGCCGTCAGCCTTGATCATGAGGTTGGCCGGCTTGACGTCGCGGTGCACGATGCCGTGCTCGTGGGCGGCGGCCAGCGCGTCGGCCACCTCGGCGACCAGGCGCATCGTCTCCTCGGCCGTGAGCGCCGAACGGCGCAGCAGCCGGTCGAGCGACTCCCCGTCGACGAACTCCATCACCAGGAAGGAGACCCTGCGCCCGTCGCCGAGCTCGCAGGCGCCGCAGTCGTAGACGTCGACGACGCCGGGATGGGTGAGTGTGGCCATCGCCCTGGCCTCGTTCTGGAAGCGCTGGGCGAAGCGCGGGTCCTCCATGAGGGCGGGCAGCAGGACCTTCACCGCGACGGTACGGCCGAGCACCGCGTCGTCGGCACGCCAGACCTCGCCCATGCCGCCACCACCCAGCCTGGAGATGAGGCGGTAGCGATCGTTGAGCGTGGTCCCCGAGTCGAGCACCTGTCGAGGCTAACACCGCAGGTCCCGCGCCATCGGGGAAACAGCCGACGGGGTAGGGGGCCAGGTCGGCGGTGTGTCGGGAGGTTCTCCGCATAACCCCTCGAACCGCACCGCCCGCACTCCGTTCACGCGCGCGCCGGACGGCCGAAGGAGGTCTCGCGGCGAAGCGGCTGGGGTACCGGCAAGGGGAGCCTCCGGGCGGTCCGCGTCCGGATGCGAGCGGGCGAACGCGATCCGCGTTCAGGGGCGGGCGGGCGAACGTGGTCCGCGTCCTGGGGCGGACGAACCCGATCCGCGTCCGGGGGCGGGCGGGCGAAAGTGGTCCGCGTCCGGGGGCGGGCGGCCGAAGCGTGCGGGGAAGGCGGGAACGAAGGGGGCGGGCGCCCCCGGTGGGAGCGCCCGCCACAACGTGCGGCCGGTCAGAAGGAGCCGGTGGTCGTGCCGCCGGTTCCCGACGCGGGCGTGGTGAACGTGCTGTTCGCGCCCGGCTGCCACGCGTCGGCGGTGTCGGGGAAGTTCGCCTCCTTCCGTTTGACGCACTTCCACTCGACCGCCGTGTTCGGCGGCAACGAGCCGATCGTGCCCGTCCACGTCGGGTACGCCGTCGGCGACAGCTTCACCGCGCTGGCCACCGACCAGCCGCCGAGCTGCGGCACGCTTCCCACGGCGTACACCGACTGGCCCGCGGTGGTCGTGCCGTTCGCGCACGAGAAGGTGACGGACACCGGCGCCTGCCCGAGCGTGAACGCGAACGTCTTCGCCGTGGTCACGCCGAGCGAGGCGGACTTGGCCACGATGAGGTTGCCGCCCGCGTTGTACCAGCCGCTGGCGGCGGCGTCGAAGGCCGCCTTGGTGGCGTGCTGGGTGAGCGCCGTCCCGTTGAGCGTCACCGCCGACGCCTGCGTGTCCGCGACGAGTTCCACGACGTTCGCCCGGCTCGCGGGCGCGCCGGTGTAGGTGCCGCTGGAGGCGGCGACGGTGACCGTGGCCGTCGATCCGCTGAGCTGCTGGCTGAGCAGGGTCGTCCGGACGGCCCCGCCCTGGTAGGCGGTGGAGGTCCCGTCGTCCTCGTAGAGGGTGAAGGACGAGGAGGCCGGGGCCGCGTACACGCGGGCGACCAGCTCGTTCCTCGTCGTCGAGTCGGTCCGCTTGCCCATCACGTTCATGGTCTTGTCGTCCACGAACATCTTGGGGATGATCGCCCCCGCGCGGGCGAAGGCCGGCAGCCTGAACGAGCCGTTCACCCACAGCGGCCGGTCGTTGAACCACTGCCCGGTGCTCGTCAGCTTCTCGTTGGTGGCGTAGTCGTACCAGGTGCCCGCGGGCAGGTACATGTTGCGCTTGCGCTCGTTGGCCGCCGCGACCACGCCCACCAGCAGGTCCTTGCCGATGAGCTTCTCGTGCCCCATCTCGCGCACGTTCAGGTCGTTCTGGTGGTAGTAGGCCAGGGGCGGCACGACCGGCTCGCCGAACGCGGCGGCCCTGTGCGCCAGCGAGTAGTAGTACGGCGTCAGCTCGTACCGCTGCCGCAGGTTGGCCAGGTTGCTCGCGGTGTGGCCGATCTTGTCGGGGGAGGTCTGCGCGCAGTTGCACAGGTTCTCCGTGTGCGGCCTGATCGGCACCTCGAACCAGGCGCCGTTGGCGAACCACTGGGTGTAAAGCTCGTTCAGGTCGGAGTTGAGCATCTCCCGCCTGAAACCGCCGATGTCGGAGCCGAAGTAGTCGATCCCGGACATCGACAGGTGCATCTGGACATTCTGCTGCTGGGCCAGCGCCGTCAGCTTGGAGCCGATGTCGGCCGACCACATCGCCACGCCGTACCGCTGCATGCCGCCCGCGCCCGAACGGGCCAGCATGAACGGCCTTTTCGTGCCGGAGGCGTAGCCGCGGGCGATGCTCTCGGCCCACTTGAGGTTGTAGACGTTGTGGTAGTCGGCGTGGGCGTGCTTGCCGGGCAGCACGCCCGAGGTCCAGTCGGAGCCGTCGTACATCTCGGGCTCGCCGAGGTCGAGCCAGTGGCCCATGACACCCTGGTCGGCGAGGGGCCGGCGCTTGGTGGCGTGCCAGTAGTCGCCGGCGGCGTCCTGCGTCCAGTCGATCATGCCGCCGCGGCCCCACCAGTCGTTGGTGGTCAGGTAGACGGGCGCGCACGAGGAGCATCCCGCCCTGTTGAGGTAGCCGCGGGAGGCCATGTCCGCGTGTTCGGGCCGGTTCTTGCCGATGTACGACTCCTCGATCGTCATCAGCCCCACACCCTCGTTCGAGGCCAGGGACGCGATGGTGGCCGAGGGGTTGGGGAAGGCCGCGGTGTCCCACGACAGCGACCCCATCCGGGTGTTGTCGGAGCCCGCCGTCACCCCGCCGAACCATGGCAGGTCCAGCACGAACCCGTCGACGGGGAACGTGCCCGCGCGCAGGCCCGACAGCCGGTTGTCGATCTCCGCCCAGTTGTCGTAGCCGAACTCCGAGACCCACATCCCGAACGCCTTCTTCGGCGGCACGGGCGGCCTTCCGGTCAGCTCCATGTAGTCCTTGCGCAGGTCGGGCAGGTCGGGCCCGGTCATCGTGTACCAGCGGAGCTGGTCGCCCCACGTGTCGACGGTCCACGGGTCGCCGGTGAGGTTCCACTCCTGCTTGTAGACCTGATCGAGGAAGAGGCCGTAGTTGAGGTTGGCCGCCCCCACCGCGAACAGGACGGGGATCTGGGCGTTGCCGACCGGTCCGTTGTCGGTGTCGTAGGCCATGGCGTTGCCGTACTGGCCGCCGGGGGTGCGGGTGCGCCCCACCCAGTCGCCGTCGGCGCTGCCGCCCATGAAGAACTGCTCGCCGAGCCCGTAGGCGTTCTGGATCGAGCCCTTGGTGATCGTCAGGCCCTTCCACGCCTGCGAGAGGTTGCGCGGGCACGCCTCGTACAGCAGCCGCGTGGGGTCGGACACCTTCACGCACAGCGTGCCCGCCGTCACCTCGATCTTCATCGAGGCGGTGGTCAGCGTGTTGCCCGTCTGGTTGAAGCTGGTCGGCCCCGTGTAGTCCTTCTTGGCCACCTGGGGCGTGGTGAACAGCGCCGCCCCCGTGCCGGGAGCGGTGCCGTCTGCCAGCTCGAAGTGGACCAGGTCGTCGTCGAGGAACTCCACGACGAGATAGGTCGACCCGCTCGTGAACTGCACCCGCTGCACGGCCGCCTGCGCGGGCAGCGCGACCAGCAGGGGAACGATCAGCGCGAGCGCCATCACGAGTGCTCGTCTCATGGCCGCGCCACCACCAGGTTGTCGAGGTTGACCCCGCCGCCGGCGTACGAGATCTTGATGGATCGCGCGCCCGCGGCCAGTGACGTGGTGAGCGTCGCCGTCCCCCACGTGTCCCAGTTGGCGGTGGACGGGAGCGAGAGCGTGCCCGCCGAGACGCCGTCGACGGTGACCGTGACCGAGGCGGCCGTGGCCGCGCCGTTGGCGTAGCGGAGCTTGAGCTGGTGCCCGCCGGCCGCGTCAGCCTTCACCTGGAAGGTGACGGCGTCACCCGAGGCCGAGAACTGGTCGACGAACCCGGTCCCCGTGTAGCCGGGGTGGTCGGTGTTGGTGGAGGTGCCGGTGCCGGTGGCGAACTCCGCCTCGTAGCCCGCCTTGTCGACGCCGTTGAGCGTCACGGTCCTGTTGGCGGCGCCGCCGGCGAGCTTCACGTGGGTGAGCTGCTGCGCCGGATCCCACCACCAGCCCTCGGCCGCCGACTTCAGATCGGCCAGTGTGGCCCGCGCCGTGGCGCCGGTCACCGAGGTGGGCTTGGTGGAGGCCACCTGCAGCGTCGACGTCGTGGTCAGCGCCGGTACGGTCACCGCCACCTGGTGCGCGCCCCAGTCCTCCGCCGAGGAGACGGTACGGCTGGCGCCCGCGGAGTCCTCGAAGTAGGCGTAGGAGCTGTTGCCCGCCGGATAGATCCGGAAGACGAGGTTGGTGTAGGAGGTGACGCTGTTGCCGATCTCGCCGCCGAGCTGGTAGTCGGCGTTGAGGTTGAGCGGGATGATCGCTCCGGGTCTGGCGTAGACGGGGATCGTGTCCAGGCCCGCGTTGTAGGTCTTCGTGCCCGGCCCGGTGAACCTGCCGCCGTTCCACAGGTCGTACCACTCGCCCGCGGGCAGGTAGACGCTCTTGGAGGTCGCCCCCTGCGTGGTGATCGGCGCCACCAGCAGCTGCGAACCGAACAGGTACTGCTGGTCGAGCGGCGCCGCCGTCGCGTCACCGGGGAAGGCGAAGCTCATCGCCCTCATCATCGGCACGCCCGTCGCCGAGCTCGCCTTCGCCTCGGTGTAGAGGCAGGGGATCAGGTTCATCCGGACGTTGGCGAACTTCCTGAACGCCGGTATCACGGACGTGTCGCCGGTGCGCGCCTGGACGTTCCAGGGCGTGCGCGCCTCCGAGGCGGAGGGGTTGGACTTCTCCGAGTGGTACTGCATGATCGGCGAGAAGGTCGCCTGGGCCGCCGAGCGCAGGTACAGCTCGGCGCTGGGGAAGTCGCCGGTGAAGCCCGCCAGGTCCCACGCCGTGTACGGCACGCCCGACTGGCCCGCCGACAGCTGTGCCCGCACGGCCTCCTGGAAGGCGGAGAAGCTCGAGTTCTGGTCGCCCGCCCAGAAGATCGAACTCGTCTGGGCGCCCGAGGTCCCCGCCCTGCTGAAGATCGTGTTCTGCGCGTTCTTGCCCTTGACGTAGGTGTTGTAGGCCTTGGTGTAGCTGTTGGGGTAGGCGTTGTGCATCTCGTCGCCCTTGCGGCCGTCGGCGAACTTCACGCCCCTACCGAAGATCGCCTCGCTGCCGTCGGTCTTGAAGCCGTCGACCCCGACCTCGTCCATGAGGTAGTCGCGCTTGCTCATCCACCAGTTGGTGGCCGCCGTGCTGGTGAAGTCGGGCACCATGCTGTCGCCGAACCACTGGCCCGTGGGGATGCGGTAGGGCCCGTTGGTGGGGTTCTTCACGACGTAGCCCTGGGCCTCGGCGTACGCCTTGTCGTTGAGGTGCTGCTGGGGGGCCGTCGGCGGGTTGGCGTCGAAGTTCTCCTTCAGCACGGGGATCTGCCAGAGGATCATCTTGATCCCCTTGCTGTGCGCGTCGGCGACCATCGCCTTCGGGTTCTGCCATGCCGTGCCGGCGGGGAAGGTCAGGTTCGAGTACGCCAGCTTCCCGCTGCCGGACGTGGGCGTGTAGGTCGCGCCGTGCCAGACGTAGAAGGTCGCCTCGTCGCTCCACTGCTCCAGCACCATCGCCGTGTGCGGGATCTTGTGCGTGCTCGCGTTGGCCAGCTCGGCGGTGACCTCCGCCTGGGTGTTCCACTCGTTGGCCGACATCCACACGCCGAAGGCCCACTTCGGCGGCAGCTGGGGGCGTCCCGTGACCGCGGTGTAGTCGTCGACGATCTTCGCGGGGGTTCCGGCGAAGAAGTGGTAGTCGAGGGTGGAGGCGAGCGCGCCGCCGGTGTCCACGGCGAAGCCGGCCCTGTCGCCAGGGGTGAACAGGGCGTAGCGGGTGCTGGGCAGATAGATGCCGTAGCCGGCCGAGTTGGTGAAGAACGGGACCGACAGGTAGGTGCGGCGGGTCGCGCCCTGGTCCCTGTACTGGTTGTAGACGTAGTTGTGCACGCTGGTGCCGCGCTGGTCGAGCCGGTCGTAGCGCTCGCCGTACCCCTCGAACCGCTCTCCCGCGGGAGAGGCGTAGTTGTCCTCGATCTTGGTGACGGTGGTGGCGCCGTCACTGGCCCAGCGGATGTTGTTCGTGCTGTCCTGCCTGGTGATCAGAGTCGTGCCGTCGCCTTTGTAGATCGACAGCCGGTACGGTGACTTCTGGATCTTCAGGACGAGCGAGCTCGTGGAGATCGTCAGCGTGCCCGCCGAGTCCGACACCGTGTAGCCGGACACGCCCGAGATGGCGAGGCCGGAGCCCGCGGGTGCGATCTGCGTCCTGAAACGGTCGAGCGCGGGGAAGGCGAACCGAATCTTCGGCGTGAACGACCCCGAGCTATCACCGGTCGTGACATCCACTGATGTGCCGTTGTTCGTGAAGCCCGTCACGTTCGTCACCGTGCTCCACGAGGTGACCGTGAACGCGAACGGGCCCGTGCTCCTCTGCCCGCCCCCGTTCACGTCCGCGTTCACGGTGTAGCTGATCTGGTCGCCCCTGGCGAAGGACCCCAGGTTGATCTTCCAGTAGCTGTTGTTGCCGTTGTTGTGATCCCACGCCGCGCCGACGGGGGTCTGGTTCACCCCGTTCTTCGTCCACGTGACCCAGACGGTCTGACCAGGCTCGATCGGCCAGGTGGTGGCGTTGATCTGGACGTTCTCCCCCGCCATGGGGTCGCGGGGGGAGCGTTCGGTCGGCTCGGCCGAGTAGAGGTCGTCGATTCCGGTCGGTTGGTGGTAGACGCCGTCCAGCGCGTAGGCGGGAGCGGCGACGAGGGAGGCCAGCAGGACGGTCACCGCGACGATGACGCCCGGCCGTAACCAGGTGCTGTGTTTCTCGATGACCTCGGCGAGCTCGGCCATGAGTGCTCCTCTCAGGATGTGAAGACGGGAGAGAGGTCGGGCCAGCGCTCTGCCGTACAGAGCACCGGCGGCCGGTCGAGGGGAGCGGGCAGCGTGAGCGTCTGCCCGCCGTCGATGGCGAGGCCCGTCCAGACGTCGACCCACTCGCCCGCGGGCAGGTAGGCCTCCACCTTGTCGGCGCCGGGGTCGGTGACGGGCACGACCAGCAGGGCGTCGCCGAGCTTGTACTGCAACGGGTGGCGCCAGATGTCCTGGTCGCCTGGGTGGTCGAAGAACAGGCCGCGCATCAGCGGCGCGCCGCCCGCGATGGTCTTGCGCGCCTCGTCGGCCAGGTAGCCCACCAGCCGCTCCCGCAGCTGCGCGAACCGCCGGAACACCGGGACGACCCGGGAGTCGCCCGTCTGCTCCGCGATGTTCCACGGCGTCCTGTCACGCAGCGGCCTGCGGTGGTGGTTGAACTCCGAGTGGTACTGCATGATCGGCATGAACGCCGACGTGCCCGCGGCGCGCAGGTAGAGCTCCGCGCTCGGCAGCTCGCCGGAGAACCCGGCCAGGTCCCAGCCCCAGTAGACGATCCCGCAGGCCGAAGCGGTGATCCCGGCCCTGATCGAGGAACGGAACGCCTCCCACGTGGAGTCCTCGTCACCCGCCCAGAAGGCGCCGTGCGGCTGCGAGCCCGCGAAACCGGCCCTGCTGAACGTGACGGGCGCCTTGCCCGCCTGCCTGAGCAGGTCGCCGAAGGCGCGCGCGTAGTGCACAGGGAACAGCCCGTTGCCCTCGTCACCCCTGCGCCCGTCGGCGTAGCGCAGGTCGTGGCCCCACGCGTGCTCGCCGCCGTCGGTCTTGAACCCGTCGATCCCGACCTCCTCCACGAGATAGCGGCGCTTGGCCGTCCACCAGTCGCGCACCTCCTGCGAGCTCAGGTCCGGCATCAGCGCCAGCGGGAACCACCAGCCCCTGTTCCGGTACGGCCTGCCGTCCGCCTCCCTGACGCACCTGTCGAGGATCTGCCTGGCGTCCACGGCCGCCTGGTGCCTGGGGTGCGGGCGCATCTTCTGCAGCGGGATCTGCCACAGCAGCACCTTGATGTCGCGCGCGTGCAGCTCGTCCACCATGCCCTTGGGGTCGGGCCACGGACCGTCGGCGGGGAACCGGTAGTCGGCGAGCGTGTGCGGCTCCTCCGAGGGCTCGTACTCCGCGCCCCTGAACGCCGTGAACGTCGTCTCGTCGCTCCACGCCTCGATGACCAGCGCGCCCACGGGAATGTCGGTCTCGCGGTGCCGGTCCATCTCGGCCATGACACGGTCCTGCGTGTTCCACTCGTTGCCGCTGGCCCACAGCCTGAACACCCAGTCGGGCAGCTCGGCCGGCCTGCCCACCGTGCCGAGGAAGGCGTCGAGCACCTCGGCGGGCGAGCCCTCGTGGATCCTCAACGTCAGGTCGGCGCCCTCGGCCTCGACGACGATGCTCTCGCCGATCTCGTACCAGGTCCTGCGGGAGGTGTCGAGGTGGAGGCCCCAGCTGCGCGAGCCGTTGACGACCATGGCGAACGGCATCGGCAGGTAGGTGCGCCCGTGGGCGCCCTGCGACTTGTACTGTTCGAACACCACCGCGTCCAGCGTCCTGCCCCGCTGGTCGACGGCGTCGAAGCGCTCGCCGAACCCGACGACGTGCGCGCCGGGCTCCAGGGCCAGCTCGAAGCGGCCCCGCCGTACCTCGTCGCCGTCGGCCAGCCACCGGACGCTGCCCGGCACCACCCGGTCGCGGCCCACGACCGTCAGCCGCCCGCCCTCGTCTCTCCACTCCGCCGCCGTCACATGGAACCACGTGGTGGTGAACGAACGTGAGGAACCTGTGCCGCCACCGCGGAACCGGTAGCTGTAGCGGCGGCCCGCCTCCAGCGGAGGTGTCACGACGGACCACGATCCCGAGGCGGCCCTGGCCGCCTTGGCCTGCGCCGCCGCGAGATGCCCGCCGTCGGCCGCGGCGGACTCCTCCTCGGCCGCGGGACGGCTGAGCGGCAGTTCGAGCGCGGGCAAGCCGATGTCGACCCAGTCGCACACCACGGAGTCCACGTTCGCCGACGCCCGCACCCGCAGCTCGACGCTCTCGCCTGCCATCGGCAGGACGGGCACCCGCTGGTCCTCCGACTCGGCGTACGGGTGCCCCGACCCGTGAGGACGATGGCGGATCATGCGCGGACCTCCAGCGTGTCGGCGAGCATCAGGTACATCCCGTGCGACCACAGCAGCGGGGTCGCCACCGAGCCCCACCGGGCCAGCCACTCGTCGAACCTGCCCGGCGCCAGGAGCACGTCCGACACCTGCTCGGGCAGCTCGCCTGTCGCGGTGGCCTGCGCGCACATCCAGTCGAGGTAGCGCAGCGCCTCCTCGCGCCGGCCCGCCGCGGCGTGGTTGAGCCCGAGCAAGCCCGCCAGCAGCACCCAGCGGCCGCCGCCGTAGAAGGTGTCGGCCAGGTAGCGGTACACCCCGCCCTCGTGGGCGAGTCGCCTCTCCACCTCGGCCACCGTGGCCACCGAGACGGGGTGGTCCACCGGGTAGAGCCCGAACGGATACACGCACGCCAGCAGGCTCGCGTCGACCGCGTCGCTGCCGAGCCACTTGCGCAGGTGCCCGCCCTGCGCGATCCCCTCGGCCGCGACCAGCGCCGCGATGCCCTCGACCGCCTCGGCCGCCGCCCTCTCCTCCTGCTCGTCGAGGAAACCGGTGCCGATCGCCGCCCTCAGGCCGGCGTGGATCGCGGCCAGCGTCGAGACGTGGCGCTGGTCGACGTGCTCCTCCCACCAGTCGTAGCAGGGCTGGTCCCAGAACCACGACAGGTACTTCGCCGCGACCCTGACCGCCGTGCGCGCGCCCTTCACCTCGGTGCCGTGCCGTCCGGTGTGCTCGGCCAGTGCCCACAGCCACGTGCCGTAGCCGTCGAGCTGGTGGTCCCACCACTCGTCGGTGCCCTCGCCGCCGTCGAGCGTGAACCTGGTGGGCAGCATCTCGGCGGGGGAGACGCTCTCGCCGTCGGCGGCCCGCCCGACCAGCGCGTCCACGCGCGCCTGGCGGGCGCCGACGACGCCGGCGCACCACTCGTGGAAGGCGGTCACCCCTTCGAGCACGCCGGACCGGCTCATGCCCTCGGCGATGAACGCGCCGTCGCGCAGCCACGCGTAGCCGCGGTAGGCGGAGAAGGTGGGACACGCCGGGTAGGCCCCCGAGGGCGACTGGTGCGTGCTGATCACATCGACGCTGCGCGACACGAGCTGCGCCCGCGCCAGGTCGCTTCCTACGATCACTTGGTCAGATCTCCTGGTGAGTGAATGGTGCCGAAGGATTCGGGGACAGGGTCAGCCGAGGAGCTCGTCCACCTTGGCGGCCGCCGTCTTGAGCGCCTCCTCGACGGAGGCCCGGCCCGCCGCCGCGTTGGCCAACTCCTGGGTCACCGCGTCCTGCATCTCCTGCTGCCGCTTGATCACCGGCGGCAGCGCGATCGACTTCAGCGAGTCGAAGACCGCCTGGCGGTTGGCCGGCTTGGGGTCCTTGAGGTACCCGGCGAGCACGCCCTGGTCCGAGACCGGAGGCAGCTCCCACGACGACTCGATCCTGGTCGAGGCCGCCACGCCCGACGAGCTGAGGAACTTGGCCCACGCGTAGGCCTCCTTCCCGTGCCTGGTCGTGGTGGAGGCGGCGACCGAGTTGTGGAAGACGGCGCTGGCCTTGGCCGAGTCACCGGGCTCGACGACGACGTCCCACTCGAACGGCACGTCCTTCAGCCCCGCGAACTGCCAGATGCCGTTGTGCCACATCGCGAGCTTGCCCGACTTGAACAGGTTGGTGTCGTAGTCGGCGGTGCCGCCGATCTCCGCCTCGGTCGGCATGGTCTTGCCCACCTTGGACACCAGCCACGTGGCCGCCTTGACGCCCTGGGGGCTGTTGAAGGCCGCCTTCTTGCCGTCGGCGGAGAGGAACTCGCCGCCCGTCTGCTTGAGCGTCTTGTAGAACTCGAAGAACTGCACGGGCTGGAAGTCGCCGAACACGCCCGCCTTCTTGTCGGTCAGCTTCTCGGCGGCCGCCTGCTCCTCCGCCCACGTCCACGAGGCGGTCGGCTCGTCGATCCCCGCCTTCTTGAACAGGTCCTTGTTGTAGAAGAGGACGACGGTGGAGAAGGAGGCGGGCAGCGCGAACTGCTTGCCCTCGTGCTTGAACGCCTCCAGCGACTCCTGCGCGTACCCGGTGGGCGCGGAGTCCCCCGAGACCTGGCCCAGGTCGAGCAGCGAGCCGGCGTCGGCGTAGGTGACGAAGTTCTCGTAGTTGAGCTCGAAGGTGTCGGGCGCGGTGCCGCCCGCGATGCTCGTCTGCAGCTTGGTGAAGTACTGGTCGTACGGCGCGGTCTCCACGACCACGTCCACCTTCGGGTTCTCCTTCTCGAAGGCGGCGACGATCTTGTCGAGGTCCTTCACGTGGTCGGGTGCGGCGGAGAAGGTGAAGTACCTCACTGTCACCTTGCCGCCCTCACCGGCGGCGGAGGTGTCCCTGGTGGCCGAGCCCTGCGAGCACGCGGTGGCGAGGACCGCGGTGGCCAGCGCGGCGAAGGCGAGCCTTGTCCTGGTCATGGGGGGTGATCCTTTACTTGAGCCCTGATTGGGCGACGGAGGCGATGACGTGCTTCTGGGCGAAGAGATAGAGGATGAGGATGGGCACGACGCTGACCACCGACCCGGCCATGACGACGTTCCACTCGGTGGTGAAGCGGCCGTGCAGTTCGGCCAGGCCGAGGGGGAGCGTCATGAACTCGGGCGACTTGATGATCACCAGGGGCCACAGGTAGGCGTTCCAGCTGGCCATGAACCCGAAGATGGCGAAGGTCGCCAGGGCGGGCCTGATCAGTGGCACCACAATCAGCGCAAAAATCCGGAAATGTCCGGCGCCGTCCAGCACCGCCGCCTCATCGAACTCCTTCGGCACCTGGGCGATGGCCTGCCTGAGCAGGAAGACGCCGAACGCCGAGGCGATGGTCGGGGCAAGGACCGCGAAGTAGGTGTCGATGAGGTTGAAGGTCCGCATCTCGATGAACAGCGGCACGATCAGCACCTGCAGCGGCACCATCAGGGTCGCCAGGTAGACCGCGAACAGCGCGCCCCTGCCGGGGAAGGGCAGCCTGGCGAAGGCGTAGGCGGCCATCGCGCTGGTGACCAGCTGCAGGATGGTCGAGGCCGCCCCGATCCACGCGCTGTTGAGCAGGATCCGCCAGAACGGCGTGACCTCGAGCAGCTTGCCGTACGCGCCCAGGTTCGCCCCGTCGGGAGTGAAGTCCGGCGGGGTGGCCAGCACGCTCCCGCTCGGCGTGATCGAGGTGATCACCGCCCACGCGAAGGGGAACAGCATCACCAGCGCGCCCGCGACGACCAGCAGGTACTTCAGAGCCTTACCCATAGTTCACCCACCGGCGCTGCACGCGGACCTGGATCAGCGTCACCAGCAGGACGACCGCGAACAGCAGCCACGACAGCGCCGAGGCCGCGCCCGCCCTGCCGTACTGGAAGGTGAGCCGGTAGACCTGTTCGACCACGACCTCGGTGGCGCCGCCTGGACCGCCCGCGGTCATGACGTGCACCTGGTCGAAGACCTGGAAGCCGTTGATCAGCGAGATGACGACGACGAAGAACGTCGAGGGCGACAGCAGCGGCAGCGTGATGCGGCGGAAGCGCTGCCAGGCCGACGCGCCGTCCACCCGCGCCGCCTCGTGGTACTCGTGCGGGATCGCCTGCAGCCCCGCCAGCAGGATGATCATGACGAAGCCGAGGTCCTTCCACGCCGAGGCGAGAATGATCGACGGCATCGCCCAGGACGGGTCGGTCCACCAGCCGGGCCCTTCGACGCCGAGCAGGCCCAGCGCCCAGTTCACGATGCCGCTGGCGGGGTTGAGCAGCCACTTCCACATCAGCGCGACGACGACCCAGCTGGTGATGACCGGCAGGAAGTAGATCGCGCGGAACAGGTTGCGCCCGCCCATCGCCCTGTTGAGCAGCATCGCCAGGCCGAGCCCTCCCGCGTAGACGAGCGGCAGGTATCCGGCGATGAAGTACAGCGTGTGCAGGAAGGCGGCCCGCGTCTTCGGGTCGGCGAGGACCTCGCCGTAGTTGTCGAGACCCACCCAGCGCATCGGCTCGATCAGGTTCCACTCGTGCAGACTCACCCAGAGCGATCCGGCCATCGGGACCAGCGTGAACAGCACGAGCGGGACGAGGCTCGGCAGCAGGAAGACCGCGACGGTGCCCGCGTAGCGCAGCCTCCTGCGCGGCGGCCCCGCCCGGTGTGCCGCCGCGCGGGTCCGCGGCGGGTCGGCGGTGAGCGTCATGGGGTCGCCCCGATCAGCCTTGCGCGCACGAGCCTTCCCTGCTCGCCCGCGGCGCCTGCCGCGTCGAACGGCGTGGCCAGCACCAGCGCCGCGGCGCCCTGCGCCCAGCTCGTCTCGTCCCAGCTCTCCACCTCGATCGCGATGTCGCGCCGTCCGGGCATGAGCTGGGCGCGGACCGCCCTGTCGAAGCCCACCTGCCAGTACGGCCAGTGCGCGACGCCCTCGCCCAGGATGACCACGACCTCGGGGTCGACCACGTTGATCAGCCCGGCGGTGGATCTGCCGAGGATCCTGCCCGCCTGGTCGAAGACGTCCTGGGCGGCCCTGTCGCCGGCCGCGGCGGCCCTGCCGAGCTCGTCGACCGCGTCCCGCGCGCCGGGGTCGCCCTGCGCCGCGTGGTCTTCGAGCAGCCCCTTCTCCCTCGCGGACGCCACCAGGCCCGCCGAGCCGACGAACGCCTCCAGGCATCCGGCGGTGCCACAGCCGCAGACCGGGCCCGAGGGGTCGACCGGCACGTGGCCGAACTCGCCCGCGCCGCCTCTGGCGCCTCGGTAGACGCGCCCGTCGGTGACGATGGCGGCCCCGACGCCCCGCCCGATCGTCAGGACGAGGAAGTCGCGGTGCGTGCGGCCTCTGCCGTACAGGCGCTCGGCGGCCGCCAGCGCGTTGACGTCGTTCTCCACCAGCACGGGAAGGCTGAGGCGGCGGCGCAGGCGCTCGCCGACGGGCATCGCCTGCCAGCCGAGCGTCGGCGCGTTGACCGTCCCTACGGCCTGGTCGTCGACGCTCCCGGGAACGCCCACGCCGACGCCCAGCAGCGCGGGAGCCTGCTCGATCCGCGCCAGCGTGGCCTCGACGGTGCTCGCGAGGTCGTCGAGCGCGTGTGGCCCCGAGGGGTCGAAGGGGTGCTCCCACGATCCGAGCACCACGCCGTCGAGCCGGACGTCGACGATCACCAGGTGGTCTGCCGTCACCTTGACGCCGAGCGCGCGTCCCGCGGTGCCCACGAGACCGAGCCGCTGCGCGGGACGGCCGCCGCGTGACGGCTTGAGGTCGAGCTCCTCCAGCATGCCGTGCCCCATGAGCTCGCGCGTGAGCTGGGTGACGGACGCGGGACTGAGGTCGAGCTCCCGGGCGATTTCGGTACGGCTGAGCGGACCGACCGTGCCCAGGAGGGCGAGGATCGCCGTCCTGGTCAGGTCGCCGCGATCACTGCCTGCCATACAGGGACCGGACTTTCTTTGGAAATAAAGTTAGTGGTGAAAATATGAGTCCGCAGGTGTCCCACTGTCAAGAGTTCGCAACCGGGTTGAAACACGAACGGGCGCCCCTCGGCCGAGGGGCGCCCGTCAGATCAGCCGTGCGTCAGGAAGCGTCCTTCGCGCGGGCGCGCAGCGCGCGGCTCACGCCGTCGGCGCCCTCCATGACCATCCTGCGCAGCGCCTGGGGCGCGCCGGAGGAGGCCAGGTAGTCCTCCGCCGCCTGGACGGTCTCCTGCTCGATCAGCAGCGAGGGGAAGCAGCCCACGGCGAAGCTCTGCGCCATGTCGAACGTCCACTCCTCGTAGATCCGCCCGACCTCGGAGAAGTACTTCTCCTTGTACGGCACGAGCAGGTCCACGTGGTGCGGGTCCTGGAACCCCGCGATCGTCGTCCTGAAGATCGCGTTGGCCAGCTTGCCGCCGGTGATCGCCGCCCACGCCTCGGCCTTGGCCTCGGCGGTCGGGATGGCCGCCTTGCACAGGGCGGCCGAGCGCTCGCCCGAGGCGGTGGCGTCGCGCTTCAGCTCCGCCTCGATGTCGTCCGCGCCGAGCACGCCGCCGGAGACCAGCGCGTGCGTCAGCGTCCACCGCAGGTCGGCGTCGACGGCCAGGCCCTCGGGCGCCGACGTGCCGTCGAGGATGCCCTTGACGAAGGCCAGGTCCTCGGTCGAGGTGGCCACCGCGCAGAAGGCGTTGACGTAGGCGAGCTGGTGGTCGGAGCCCGGCTCGGCCGTGCCGATCCACGACTTCAGCGCGGCGGCGAGCTGGGCCAGGCCCTCGGCCTGCCAGGCCGGGTCCGCGTACTGCTGCACGGCCTGGCGGGCCTGCCGCAGGACGGTCTGGACGACCGTGATGTCCTTGACCGACGAGATGCCGGAGATGACCAGCTTGACGTAGTCGCGGGTGGCCATCTCGGCGTCACGGGTCATGTCCCACGCCGCCGACCAGGACAGGGCGCGCGGCAGCGACTCGGTGAACCGCGAGATGCCCCCGTCGACCAGCGTGGCAAGGGAGCGCTCGTCGAGCCTGACCTTGGCGTAGGTCAGGTCGTCGTCGTTGATCAGAACGAGGTCGGGCTGCGTCTCGCCCATCAGCTCGGCGACGGCCGTACGCGCGCCGACCACGTCGAGCTCGACCCGCCGGGTCCTGACCAGCTCACCGTCGACCTGGGAGTACAGGCCGATCGCGACGCGGTGGGAGCGCAGCGTCGGGTACTCGGCCGGGGCCTCCTGCAGCACCTCGAAGCGGGTGAAGCGGCCCTCGGCGTCCACGTCGAACGAAGGACGCAGCGTGTTGACCCACGAGGTCTCCAGCCACTCCTTCGACCACGACGACAGGTCACGGCCGCTGGTCCGCTCCAGCGCGGTGAGCAGGTCCTTCAGCTCGGTGTTGCCCCATGCGTGCTCGTTGAAGTAGTCGCGCACGCCGGCGAGGAAGTTGTCGAGCCCGACGTAGGCCACCAGCTGCTTGAGCACCGAGGCGCCCTTGGCGTAGGTGATGCCGTCGAAGTTGACCTCGACCGCCTGCATGTCGGGGATGTCGGCGGCGATCGGATGGGTGGAGGGAAGCTGGTCCTGGCGGTAGGCCCACGCCTTCTCCACGTTCGCGAACGTCGTCCACGCGCCCTTGCCCCAGCGGGTGGCCTCGGCCTGGCACAGCACGGAGGCGTAGGTGGCGAACGACTCGTTCAGCCACAGGTCGTCCCACCAGCGCATGGTGACCAGGTCGCCGAACCACATGTGCGCCATCTCGTGCAGGATCGTCTCCGCACGGCGCTCGATGATGGCGTCGGTGACGCGGGAGCGGAAGACGTAGTCCTCGAGGAAGGTGACACAGCCCGCGTTCTCCATGGCGCCCGCGTTGAACTCGGGGACGAACAGCTGGTCGTACTTCCCGAACGGGTAGCGGACGCCGAACACCTTGTGGAAGAAGTCGAAGCCCTGGCGGGTGATCTCGAAGATGTTGTCGGCGTCGAGGTGCTCGGCCAGGGAGGCGCGGCAGTAGATGCCCAGCGGGATGCCGTCGTGCTCGGAGGTCACCTTGTGGTAGCCGCCGGCCACCAGCGCGGTGATGTAGGTGGAGATGCGCGGGGTCGGCGTGAAGTGATGCCGCCTGGCCGCCTGGGTGGTGCCGTGACGGCCCGCGTGCTCCTCGAGCTGCTCGACGGAGTCGGCCGCGCCGTTGGAGACGACCTCCCAGTCGGCGGGGGCGAGCACGGTCAGCTCGAACGTCGCCTTGAGGTCGGGCTGGTCGAAGCAGGCGTACATGCGGTGCGCGTCGGCCGTCTCGAACTGCGTGTGCAGGTAGACCTTCTGGTCGACCGGGTCGACGAACCTGTGCAGGCCCTCGCCCGTGCGCATGTAGACGCAGTCGGCGTCGATGGTCAACTCGTTGTCGGCGGCGAGGCCGGGCAGCGGGAAGCGGCCCTTGTCCTCGTCGTAGGCGGAGACGTCGAGCGCGACTCCGTTGAGCTCCACCGTGCGCACATGCGCGCCGTGCAGGTCGATGAACGTCGTCGCGCCTGGTTCCGCGGCGGAGAAGCGAACGGTCGTGACGCTCTCGAACCGCTCCTCACCCTCCGTCAGGTCGAGCTTGACGTCGTACGACTCGACCTTCAACAGCCGGGCCCGCTCGCGAGCTTCGTCACGGGTCAGGTTGCCTGCCAAGATCCGCTCCTCTTCACCACATCTTTGGGGTTTTGTCTGAATCCTGCCATGCCAGGAATAGTCCTGACTCTCACTCAGGTTATGGCCGACGGCAAGGTCACCTGAATGAGAGAACCCCCAACATGGCTGAGCGAACCCCCGTAGACCTCTGGTTCGACCCGTTCTGCCCCTTCGCCTGGATCACTTCCCGCTGGCTGGTGGAAGTCGAGAAGGTGCGCGAGATCGAACCCCGCTGGCACATCATGAGCCTGAACGTCCTCAACGAGGACAAGGACATCTCTCCCGAGTACCGCGAGATGATCGCCGCGGCGATCGGCCCTGTCCGCGTCGTCGCCGCCGCGGCGGAGAAGTACGGCGAGCACGTGGTCGGCCCCCTCTACACCGAGCTCGGAACGCGCTTCCACAACGAGGGCAGGCCCAAGGAGGGCCCCACGATCAGGGACACGCTCGCCGACGCCCTGGAAGCCGCGGGGCTCGACAGGGAGGTGGCCGACGCGATGGACTCCGCCGACTACGACGAGGCGATCAGGGAGTCGCACTTCCGCGGCATGGACCTCGTCGGGCAGGAGGTCGGCACCCCCGTCATCCAGGTCGAGGGCGTCGCCTTCTTCGGGCCCGTCCTGACGAAGATCCTGCGCGGCGAGGACGCGGGCAGGCTCTGGGACGGCGTGCGCACCGTCGCGGGCTTCGAGGACTTCTTCGAACTCAAGCGGACCCGCACCCGGCGCCCCGTCTTCGACTAAGGGATCCGAGATCTCGGACATGTCCCCCTAACCTGGGCGGTTCGCCGTACCCTCGGGGAGTCAAGGTTCTCGCTTTGTGACCTTCGGCGCGCGAGGATGGGGGACATGCGTCATCTCTATATCAACGGGGCCTGGACGGCCTCGGTCTCGGGAGAAGGAATCGATGTCGTCAATCCGGCCACCGAGGAGACGATCGATACCGTTCCCGCAGGCGCTCCCGATGACGCAGAGGCGGCGGTCCTGTTCGCCCGCGCCGCGTTCCCCGCGTGGGCGAACACCGCGCCCGCCGAGCGGGGCAAGCTGCTGGCCGCCGCGGCCGACCTGCTGAGACAGCGCGCCGAGAGCGTCGCCAGGACGATCTCCACCGACATGGGCTCGCCGTACGGCTTCGCGCTGAAGGTGCAGACGCTCATGCCCGCCGGCGTGCTGGCCTCCTACGCGCAAATGGCCGAGAGCCACCCCCGCGAGAGCAGGGTCGGCAACTCGGTCGTGGTGAAGGAGCCCGTGGGCGTCGTGGCCGCGATCACCCCGTGGAACTACCCCCTCCACCAGATCGTCTGCAAGGTCGCGCCGGCGCTGGCGGCGGGGTGCACGGTCGTGCTCAAGCCCAGCGAGGTGGCCCCGCTCGCCGCCTACGCTCTGGCCGAGATCTTCCACGAGGTCGGCCTGCCCCGTGGTGTCTTCAACCTGGTCAGCGGCAGGGGCCCGGTCGTCGGCGAGGCGCTGGCCGCCCACCCCGAGGTCGACATGATCTCCTTCACCGGCTCGACCGGGGCAGGCCGCAGGGTGGCCGCGCTGGCGGCCGAGGGCGTCAAGCGGGTGGCGCTGGAGCTCGGCGGCAAGTCGGCCAACCTGATCCTGCCCGACGCCGACCTGCCCGTCGCGGTCAAGGCCGGTGTCGCCAACGCCTTCGTCAACGCGGGGCAGACGTGCTCGGCGTGGTCGCGCATGATCGTCCACCGCGACCAGTACGACCAGGCGGTGAGGATGGCCGTCGAAGCCGCCCGCAAGTACCTCGTGGGCGACCCCTTCGACGAGGCCACCAGGATCGGCCCGCTGGTGTCGGCCGCCCAGCGCGACCGGGTGGTCCGCTACATCAACACTGGTCAGGAGGAGGGCGCGCGCCTCATCATCGGCGGCACCGAGCGTCCTCTGGACCGCGGCTACTACGTCGAGCCGACCATCTTCGCCGGCGTGGAGCCGGGGATGACGATCGAGCAGGAGGAGATCTTCGGTCCCGTCCTGTCGATCATCCCCTTCACCAGCGAGGAGCAGGCCGTGCAGATCGCCGACGGCACCCGCTACGGCCTTTCGGGCGCGGTGTGGGCGGGCACGCAGGAGCGGGCGCTGGCGGTGGCCAGGCGGCTGCGCACGGGGCAGGTCTCGGTCAACGGCGGCCAGTTCAACCCGCACGCGCCCTTCGGCGGCTACAAGCACTCGGGCATCGGCAGAGAGCTGGGCGAGCACGGCCTCGAGGAGTACTTCGAGATCAAGTCGCTCCAGCTCTGAGCCGCGGGCGTCAGTGCGTGCGCTGGAGGATCTTGCGCGCCTCGCTCTTCGGCAGCCTGTCGACGTAGAGCGTGCCGTCCAGGTGGTCGGTCTCGTGCTGGAAGCAGCGCGCCAGCAGCCCGCGCGCCCTCAGCTTCACCTTCCGCCCGAGCCTGTCCATGCCCTCGATGCTGACGCCCGCCGCACGGGGCGTCGCCGCGTAGAGCGGCTTGCCGGTGTCACGCCCGGGGACCGACAGGCAGCCCTCCTCGTCGAGCACCTCCTCGGCGTCGTCGATCGTCAGCGTGGGGTTGATCAGGTGGCCCTTGCGCCCGCTGCAGTCGTAGACGAACAGCCTGCGCGACACGCCGATCTGCGGCCCGGCCAGGCCCACGCCGTCGGCCGCGTACATCGCCTCGAACATCTCGTCGATGAGCTTCCTCAGCTCCTTGTCGAAGTCGACGACGGGTTCGGCCGGGGTGCGCAGGACGGGATCGCCGATGTACCGGATCTCACGCATGGGCGCTGTACTCCTGTAAGGACTGAATGGGGCAAGAGCCTCTTACTCTAGCGCGGGACCGACGTGGCTCGCGCCCCGCGAACCTGCGAAACTGGTCCCGTGCGTGTCTACATCGGTGCCGACCATGCCGGCTATGAGCTGAAGAACCACCTGGTGACCTGGTTGAAGGACCAGGGCCACGAGGTGACCGACTGCGGTCCTTTCGTCTATGACGCCGAGGACGACTACCCGGCGTTCGTGCTGCGCGCCGCCGAGGGCGTCGCGGGCGACCCCGGCAGCCTCGGCATCGTGATCGGCGGCTCGGGCAACGGCGAGCAGATCGCGGCCAACAAGGTGCGCGGCATCCGCGCGGCCCTGGCCTGGAGCGAGGAGACGGCGCGCCTGTCCCGCGAGCACAACAACGCCAACATCGTCAGCCTCGGCGCGCGCATGCACTCCGAGGAGGAGGCGACCAGGTTCGTCGAGGTCTTCCTCGACACGCCGTTCTCCGGCGCCGAGCGCCACAGCCGCCGCATCGCCCAGCTCGTCTCCTACGAGACCATCGGCCAGCTCCCGCCGCTGCCCTAACCGCGCGGATGCGAGCCCGCCGCGGGCTACGACTTGCGGCGGGTCTCGCGCCGTGGTGCCTCGTCGCGCAACGGCCGCCGGTCGGCGGCGTCCTGCTGTTCCTGCGAGGGCTTGGAGACGTCCCTCGCCCGCATCGCGGTGATCGCCGTGATCTGCAAACTCTGCAGCGCCATACCTGTGACTGTAGCCCGCCGCCGCGGTCCCCGAAGGCGGGCGGCCCCGGTCAGAAGACGAGGCCCGCCCACGGCGCGGGCGACCACGACATGGCGGTGGCGAGGGCGCGGACCGCTCCCGCCGAGTGCTCGGTGAGCAGACCCGCCGCCTGCTGGGCGGTCAGCGAGCCGGCGCCCAGATAGGCCCCGCCGAGCGCGGACACCGGCAGCGACACGTCAGGGGTCTCGTCGGTGGGCTTGCACGAGGCCGAGCCGGTGTCGGCCGTCAGCCGCCAGCGGCCCGCGTTCCACGGGCAGACGTCGTCGTCCACCTCGATCACCAGGTCCACGGGCGCGGAGTAGGCGCGGGAGACCAGCGCGGCGTCCACCGAGACCAGCCTGACCCACAGCTCGTCGCCCCAGCGCGAGTGGAGCTGGCGGACGTCGGCCAGCAGCTGGGTGATCGGGTCGTCGACCGGGATGTCGGCCGTCACCTTGGTGACCAGGTCGCGGTCGAGCACCGCGCGCCACAGCAGCGCGTGCGCCGCGGGGTCGGTCGCGTGCAGCTCACGCAACTGCAGCTCGCAGTCAGGCCCGCCGTTCTCGCCCCACGCCGACTTGACCCTGAACAGCGCGTAGCCGCGCGCCCCTGAGGAGTCCTCCACGAGGAAGCCACGCAGGCTGCCCGCGCCCTGCTGGTCGAACTCCTCGTCGGCCAGGCTCATGTTCCAGAAGTGCTCGTTGCGTGCGTACCGGCCGGGCCGCTCGGTCATGACCCTGGCGAACAGCTCCTCCAGGGTGGACCTGACCTCGGCGGGCTTGACCACGCGGACCCTGAGCGAGGGGTCGGAGGGCGCGGCGGGGGTGAAGGCCGACCGGTGCGTGGGGATGCTGACCGCCAGGTTGTCGGCCGCCCTGCCGTAGCCGTACCGGCCGTAGATGATCGCCTCGGAGGCGTACAGCGCGGCCACGGCCTCGCCCCGCTCGCGCACGTCGGCGAGCTGGCGGCGCATGATCTGCGAGAGGATGCCGCGACGGCGATGCGAGGGAAGCACACTGACCGCGGTCACCCCGGCGACGGGCAGGGCGCCGCCCGGTACGGCCATCGAGAAGCTGTGGATGCCGGTGACGCCGGCGATGAGGTCGCCGTCGAAGGCGGCCAGGGTCCGGTCGAACTCGGTGTTCGCCTTCCAGCGTTCGGACTGTGTGGGGTGCGGCGTCCAGTTGAAGGCCTCGGCGAGCACGCCGCTGAACTGGGGCCACTGCTCTTCCGAGATGGGGCGGATCGGATAGCTCATCCGTCCACGGTAGGAGCGGGCAAAGCCGGACGGCCACCCAATATCCGTGCTTAATGATCAAGGCGTTGGTCAAGTGGGCTGCCCAAACCCGGGAGAGACCGATACAGTCGAGCGCATCATGAACTCACGTCCGGTGCCGCAGATCCCGCCTCGGCTCCGTGCGGTGCTGGTCAAAGTGCCTGGTCTGGTGCCCGCGGTCAGGTTCCTCAGAAGAGGGCCGCTGGCCAGGGACCGCAACCTGCTGATCACTCTGTCGGTGCTGACCCTGATGGTCGGCGGGCTCGCCGCCCGCGTGTCCACCGAGTGGTTCTCGCCCTCCCTGTTCATCCTCATCACCCTGGTCGGCGGGCTGCAACTGCGGCTGCGCAGCCTGGCGGTCCTGCTGGTCTCCGTCCTGGCGTCCCTCGCCTACATTGGAGCGGTCCTGGGGGTCAACAGGATCGGTCTCGGGCTCATGGTGAGCATCGGCTTCACCACGGTCCTGGCCGTGCTCATGGCCCGCACCAGGGGCAAGCTGGGCGTGCAGGGCCTGCGCGGCGACGCCATGCTGCTGGAGCTGCGCGACAGGCTCAAGAGCCAGAGCGAGCTGCCCTCGCTGCCCAAGGACTGGGGCGCCAAGGTGGTGCTCAAACAGGCCGGCGGCTCCTCCTTCGGCGGCGACTTCCTGGTCTCCATGCGCGACGGCGACAACGTGGAGATCGCGCTGGTCGACGTGTCGGGAAAGGGTGTCGACGCCGGCACCAGGGCGCTGCTGCTGTCCGGCACGTTCGGCGGGCTGCTCGGCTCGGTCGACGACTTCCTGCCTGCCTGCAACGGCTACCTCCACCGCCAGCGCGGCGACGAGGGCTTCGTCACCGCCGTCCACCTGCGCCTCGACCTCAGCACCGGCGAGTACACGATCACCTCCGCCGGTCATCCGCCTGTGGTCAAGCTCGACTCGGGTACGGGCAACTGGGAGATCGCCTCGGCCAAAGGCGTGGTCCTCGGCGTGGTGCCCGACCTGCACTGCGAGCCCGACAGCGGGGTGCTGCGCAAGGGCGACGCGCTCCTGCTCTACACCGACGGGCTCATCGAACAGCCTGGCCGCGACATCGACGCCGGCCTTGACAGGCTGCTGGGCGAGGCCGAGCGGCTGCTGCCCTCGGGGTTCCGCGACGGAGCGAGGGCACTGGTCAACTCGATGGCGTCAGGACACAACGACGACTGCGCGCTCGTCCTCATCTGGCGCCCATGACGAATCACACGGTCAGATCGTGAGCTGAGTCACTGTCTGGCGGTGGAGCGGCCTTGAGATTCTCAAGGCGTGGACAACCGGTATGAGCTCTACTGCCTTGTCGATCCCCTGTTCTGCGACTCACCGGTGATCGACGGCGCGCCCGAGTTCGTCCATGCGACCAGGCGCGCTCCAGGGGGATGGACGCGTACCGCGCAGGCCGGGCGGGCGACCTCGCCTGCCTGGCGCCGCACGAGGAGCCGGTCTCGCTTCCCTTCCTGCAGGCCCCGCGCCGAAGAGAGCGCCGGCGCGGACTGAGCGCCCCCAGAGCCCGGGTCCCGGTAGGAGCGGCGCGGTTCCGCCGGGACCCGGTCATCATCCACGCGGCAAGCCGCTACAGCCAGCCGGACCGCTACAGCCAGCCGGAGTCGCTGGCGATGCGCACCGCGTCGATCCTGTTGCGGGCGCCCGTCTTGCACATGATCCGTGACAGGTGGTTGCGGACCGTGCCGACCGACAGGAACAACTCGTCGGCGATCTCCGTGGAGCGGGCCCCGCCCGCCGCGACCCTCAGCACGTCCCGTTCGCGCGGGGTCAGCGGGTTGGCGACCGACTCCAGCGCGGCCAGCGCCAGCTCCGAGTCGACCGCCCTGCGTCCCCCGCCCACCGCACGCAGGCCCTCGGCCAGCACCTCGGGCGCCACGTCGAGGCTCATGAAGCCCGCCGCGTGGGCCTCGAAGGCCCGCCGTACCTGACCGGGGTTGGGCTGGGCGGAAAGGATCAGCACCCTGCAGCGGGGAGCCTGCTCGCGTAGCAGCGCGGCGGCGGCCAAGCCGCCGAGATCGGGCAGGTCGAGGTCGACGACGGCGGCGTGGGGATCGTGCTCGAGCGCCGCGGGAACGATCCCCGCGCCCGTGCCGACCTCGGCGACCACCTCGAGATCGGCCTCCACGTCGAGCGAGGCGACCAGGCCCCTTCGCACCAGCGGGAGGTGCTCGGCTACCAGGATCCGAAGCGACACATCTCCTAGAGTGATCGTGTGACTGCGTACTGTCAACGCGGTCTCCGGATTCCGCAAAGGACGCGCAAGCCGTTCAGCATCGGATTGTTCGACTACTCTGGGCTTGTCGGACCTTCTCCTCAGCCATGGAGCGCGCGTAGATGATCTGGCTCTACATCGCGGGGATCGTCATCTTCGTGCTCGGCCTGATGGCCTCCATCGGGCTGCACGAGATCGGTCACCTCGTTCCCGCCAAGCTGTTCGGCGTCAGGGTGACGCAGTACATGGTGGGCTTCGGCAGCACCATGTGGTCGAGGCGGAGGGGCGAGACCGAGTACGGGATCAAGTGGATCCCGTTCGGCGGCTACATCCGGATGATCGGGATGCTGCCGCCCCGTCCCGGTGACGATCCGACCAAGCTGCGGAGAGCCTCGACCGGGCCGTTCCAGGGGTTGATCGACACCGCGAGGGACGTCGCGCAGGAGGAGGTCGGCCCCGGCGACGAGGACCGTGTCTTCTACCGCAAGAAGTGGTGGCAGAAGGTCATCATCATGTTCGGCGGCCCGCTGATGAACTTCGTGCTGGCCTTCGTGCTGTTCACGATCCTGCTCGTCGGCATCGGACTGCCGGGCCTGTCGCCCGTGGTCTCGCCCGACACTAACGCCTGCGTCATCCCCCACGGCCAGACCCGCACGGTCTGCGCGGCAGGCGACCAGCCGACGCCCGCCGCAAAGGCGGGCATGAAGGCGGGCGACAGGATCGTCGCCTTCAACGGCGTCAAGGTCGCCAACTGGGAAGAGGCCACCCAGAAGATCAGGAAGAACGGCCCGGGCCCCGTCACGGTCGGCATCATCCGCGACGGCAGGCCGATGACGCTCAACGTCACGCTCATCGGCAGGGAGGCCATCGACGACCCCACCGCCAAGACCAAGGGCGAGGGCTTCCTCGGCGTCCAGGCCACCAGGATCTACGAGCAGCAGAGCTTCGGCACCGTGATCGGCTACATGGCCACGCTGACGGGCCACGTGGCCGAGTCGCTGGTCAACCTGCCGCAGCGGATGGTCGGCGTGTGGCACGCCGCCTTCTCGGGCGAGGAGCGCGACCCCAACGGGCCCATCGGCGTCGTCGGCGCGGGGCGCATCGGCGGCGAGATCGCCGCCTCGGGCCTTCCGGTCAAGGACAAGCTCTTCGAGCTGGTCAACCTGCTGGCCGGCTTCAACCTGGCGATCGGCATGTTCAACCTGATCCCGCTGCTGCCGCTCGACGGCGGCCACATCGCGGGCGGCCTGTGGGAAGGGCTCAAGCGGGCCTACGCCCGGGTCATGCGGCGACCCGAGCCCGGCTACGTCGACATCGCCAAGGTGCTGCCGCTGACGTACGCGCTCGCCATGGTGATGATCGTCATGGCGGGTCTGCTCGTCTACGCCGACCTGGTCAACCCGATCAAGCTGTCAGGCTGAGGTCACTCGCCCGTCACGCCGTCGATCCGCTCGCGCAGCAGGTCGGCGTGACCGTTGTGGCGGGCGTACTCCTCGATCATGTGCACCATGATCCAGCGCAGTGACACCTCGTTGCCGTGGCGCAGCGTCCTGCCGATCGTGTCGAGCGGGAGGCCCGCCGACACCTTCCTGGCGTAGGCGATCTCGGCGCGCCAGGCCTCCAGTGCCTGCTCACCCGTCATCGTGGCGATGTCGTCGAAGGCGTCGTCGGGCCGGTCGGGCGTCGAGTGCAGGCGCGGGACGTCCTCGCCCATCAGGTGCCTGCGGAACCAACTGCGCTCCACGTCGGCCATGTGGCGCAGCAGGCCGAGCAGCGACAGCGTGGACGGCGCCGCCGAGCGCTCGCGCAGTCGGTCGTCGGTCAGGCCCGCGCATTTGATCGCGAGCGTCTCACGGTGCCAGTCGAGCCAGGCGTCGAGCATCTCCCGCTCGCCCGCGACGAACGGGGTGATCATCCGAGTATCAGTCATAACGTGTGATTATGGACCCGCCGTCAAGTACGGCGCGCCCTGACGGCCGGCGTGGGGGATGGGATGCTCGCGCGGCTCCACCACCGGCTCGATCGCCGGCCGTCGTAGCGATCTTCCTCGGAAAGCGGAACGCGGTCAGCCGTCCAGCAGCACGGGGAGGCTCGCCAGGCGCCACGACATGGGCAGCGGCTGCCGTTCCAGCTTCTCGGGAGCCACGGCGAGACGCAGGCCTGGAAAGCGCGACAGCAGCCCGCTGAAGGCCACCTCGCCCTCCTGGCGGGCCAGGGCCGCTCCCAGGCAGTAGTGCAGGCCGTGTCCGAAGCCCACGTGGACCTCGCGCCTGCTGTCGGGCTCCCGGGCGATGTCGAGCCTGTCGGGGTCGCCGAACCTGCGCGGATCGCCGTTCGCGCTGACGATCAGCGCCATCACGGGCTCGCCTCGCCTGACCACCGTGCCGCCGACCTCGACGTCCTCGGCGGCGTAGCGCATGCGCGTGCCGTGGACGGGTCCGCACCAGCGCATGAGCTCATGGACGGCGCGCGGCACCAGCGACGGCTCCGCGCGGAGTCTGGCGAGCTGGTCGGGATGGGTGAGCAGGGCGGCGGCGCCGTTCCCGATCAGGTGGGCGGTGGTCTCGTGGCCCGCGAGGACGAGCGTGAGCACCATGGTGATCAGCTCGGTGTCGGTGAAGCGGTCGCCGTCCTCGTCGTGGGCTCTGATCAGCCCGGTGAGCAGGTCGTCGGCGGGCTCGGCGCGGCGACGGGGGATGAGGTCGCGGATGTACTCGACGACGCCGACGAGCGGCTCGGCGAGGGCGCCGGGCTCCATCGTCGTCATGCGAGCGCCCCAGACCCTCCACTGGGCGCGGTCGGCCTCAGGGATGCCGACGAGCTCGCAGATGACGGTGATGGGAAGCGGGTAGGCGTACTCCTCGACGAGGTCGACCACGCGGTCGGTCGGCAGCGCGTCGAGGAGCTCGGCGCTGATCTCCTCCACCCTGGGCCGCAGTTCCGTCACCCGCCTGGCGGTGAAGGCGCGCGAGACCAGCCTGCGCAGCCTGAGGTGGTCGTCGCCGTCGAGATCGAGGATCCCGTCGGTGAGGTAGCGGGCGTATTCGGGCGGGACGCCTCTGGCCTGTGTCAGCTTCTCCCGCATGTCGGTGACCTCGGCGCCGGGCACGTTGCCGGGGTCGTTGACGAAGCGGTGGTCGCTCAGCACGGACTTGACGTCGTCGTACCGGGTGACCAGCCAGATCGGGGTGTCCTGCCCGGGGAAGGAGGCGCGGAGGACGGGCGCCTCCTCCCTGAGCTGGGCGAAACCCCTGTACGGATCGGTCAGCAGGCCGGGGTCCATCAGGTTGACGGTCTTCATGAGCGCCTCTCGTGACCGGAAGGATGAATCTGGTCATCGAGTCAAACGTACGCTCGCCGCCGACCCCCTGCAAGGATCAGTTCATCGAGATGTGCACGTGGTCGTAGTGGTTGGCGGTGATGCTGCCTCGGTCGGACATCGCCCGCCAGCCGCTGCCGCTGTTGATGCGCTGCCGCCAGATCACGTACTTGATGCCCAGGCGGCTCTGGTTCTTCATCGCCCACGCGGCGACCTGGTCGCCGAGCGTCCTGTTGGCGGCCGTCGGAGTGGCGCCGCCCGAGCTCATCATGAAGTCGCAGGCGCGCCCGAGCGGATGCTCTCCGCTGCCGCCCGACCGGTAGCAGCCCACCTCGAACGGCAGCGCGAACGACTTCTTGATCGTGTCGCGCATGAGCCTGGTCCGCGGCGTGATGTTCTCCGAGCCTGTGGGCAGCTCGGGCGCCCAGCTTCCGTCGCTCTTGCGCCCCGGACCCGTCGGCACGAGGCCCTGCAGCTTCTTCTCGATGTCCTTGATCATGCCCTCGGCCTCCTTCCGGTCGTCGGCGACCTGGTCGGCCTCCGTCTTGATCCGGTCGGCGAGCGCGATCGCGTCGGTGGCGGCCTGCTTCTTGGTGTCGCGGGCCGCGGCGACGCTCTTGACCACGGCATCCTGCTCGGCGCTCATCTGCTCGAGCAGCGCGGCGGTGTTGAGGTCGGGGGTGTAGAGCAGCATCGGCAGGTCGGGGGTGCTGGCCTGGTAGCGCATCTCGGTGATCTTGGAGGCCTCGGCTTCGGCCTTGGCCAGCGTCTGCTCGGCCGTCGCCAGCCGCTTCTTCGCCGTCTTGGCGGCCTTCCGGGCCTCGGCGAGCGAGACCCGCTTGGCGTTGTAGCGCTCGATGAGCTTGTCGACCTTGGTGTTGAGCTCCTTCAACTCGGCGCGCAACGTGGGCTCGGACGGCTTGGGGGCAGCCGAGGCCGCCGTCGCGGAACCGATGATGAGGGACAGCGCGGCAAGAGCACCGCATGCGAAACGAGACGTGGGGGACGCCACGAACGATCCTCTCCGTCTGCCGGCCGGGTTAGCTGACGGGTTCGGGCGGGAGATGCGGCCCTACCACAGACGTGGATTCACCCCAGGTTCTTGGTGGGTCCCCGGCTCCCGGGCGACGCGCCCGGGATTAGGCATGTAACGGCTGTGAAAGCCGACGAAAAGGGATGTTAGTAGTAAACCAGCGGTAATGCGACCTAAATCGGACACCAAGTCAGTGATCTACCTGAGTGCGCAGAAGCCGCGCGGCCTCCTCCGGCAGCACGTCGTTGACGAACGCCCCCATCGCCGACTCCGAGCCCGCGAGGTATTTCAGCTTCTCCGGGGCTCTGCGGATGCTGAACAGCTCCATGTGGAGATAGGCCAGGTCACGACCCTGCCGCACGGGGGCCTGATGCCAGGCGGCGACGTACGGCATGACCACGCCGAACAGGCCGTCGAGCGCTCTCAGCACACGGGTGTAGACGGGACCGAAGGCGGCGCGCTCCTCCTGGGTGAGGGCGGCCAGGTCGGGCACCTGGCGGTGCGGGTAGAGGTGGACCTCGAACGGGTAGCGGGCGGCGGCCGGCACGAACGCGGTCCACAGCTCGTTGCCGGCGACCACACGCTCGCCCGCGCGCTCCGCGGCGAGCACGTCGGCGAACAGGTTCGGCCGGCCCGCCGCGGCCGCCAGGTGCCGGCGGGTGCGCGGGGTCACGTACGGGTAGGCGTAGATCTGGCCGTGGGGGTGGGCCAGCGTGATGCCGATCTCGGCGCCCCTGTTCTCGAAGCAGAACACCTGCTCCACACCGGGGATCGCCGACAGCTCGGCCGTGCGGTCGGCCCATGCCTCCATGACCAGCTCCACCTGCTCGTCGGAGAGGGCGGAGAAGGAGGAGTCGTGGTCGGAGGTGAAGCAGACCACCTCGCAGCGCCCGACGCCAGGGCGCACCTCGCTCAGGCCGCCTGGATCGGTGTAGGAGCCCAGGTTGGTGGAGAAGCTGGGGAACCTGTTCTCGAAGACGACCACGTCGTAGTCCGGCGCGGGGATCTCGGTCGGCATCCCGGGCCTGGTCGGGCACAGCGGGCACTCGTTGGCCGGAGGCAGGAAGGTGCGGGTCTGCCGGTGGCCCGCCATCGCCACCCACTCCTCGGTGAGCGGGTCGTAGCGCAGCTCGGAGGCGACCGGCCTGGGCGGCAGCTCGCGCTCGTCGATCGCGCTCCTGTCGGCGTCGTCGCGCCGATCGAAGTAGATCAGCTCCCGGCCGTCGGCCATGTGCGCGATGGTGCGCTTCACTTCGTTTCCTCCGCGATGATCAGTTCTCCCGCCCGCTCGGCCAGCTCCGCGCGGGCCTCCTCCGGCAGGTTCGCGTCGCTGATGACGACGTCGGCCTCCGACAGCTCAGCGATCGTGCTGATGCCGACCGTGCCCCACTTGGTGTGGTCGGCGGGGACCACCAGGCGGTGGGCGGAGGCCACCAGCTCCCTGTCGGTCTCCGACTCCAGCAGGTTCGGGGTGGTGAACCCCGCTCTCGTGCTCATGCCGTGCACGCCGAGGAAGAGCGTGTCCACGTGCAACCGCCTGATCGCCGCGACGGCGACGGGCCCGACGAGGGCGTCGGAGGGCGTGCGGACGCCGCCGGTCAGCACGACCGTGCGGTCGGCGCGCGGGCTGCGGTGGAAGACGTCGGCCACGGGGATGGAGTTGGTGATGACGGTCAGGTCCGGCACATCGACCAGGTGGTGGGCCAGCGTCCATGTGGTCGTGCCCGCCGACAGGGCGACGGCCGTGCCGGGACGGACGAGCGTGGCGGCCCTGCGGGCGATCGCGTCCTTCTCCGGCTGCTGGCGCATCGACTTGGCGGCGAAGCCGGGCTCCTCGGTGGAGCCTGGGCCGTTGATCGTGGCGCCGCCGTGGACCTTCTCCAGCAGGCCTCGCTCGGCGAGCGCCTCCAGATCCCTGCGTATGGTCATGTCGGAGACGCCGAGCTCGCGCACGAGGTCGGCCACCCGGACTCCGCCGCTGCGGCGGACGCGCTCCAGGATCGCCTGCTGTCGCTGTGGTGCGAGCACGTACCCCTCCTTCCAACAGATTCCACCAAATTATGACACATCTATGTTGAAACATGGGGAGTGGGATCCGGCAAAGCCCTTGTCGCGAGAGACGCGTTCGCGAGAGGTTGGGATCATCACGTGAGGAGGTAAATCATGGCCAAGCGCGCACGCAAGACCAAGGCCCGCAAGAAGAAGGCGGCCAACCACGGCAAGCGCCCCAACGCTCGCTGAGGTAGGACATCGGGTACTGCTCGTACCCGATGTTCATCCCTCCTGCGGGCCCCGCGAAAGGCCCGGACGCGAAACGGTGTGACAGGCCGTCGGAGACCTGCGCGTCACGGTGACCGGCGCGGTTACCGGCTTCCACCGGCGGCGGTCGCCATAGTGTGACGCATGATGTCGCGTGGACTGCGGATCCTCATCGGCCTCGCGGCCGCGATGATCGTGCTCGCGGGTCTCAGGAGCGTCAGCGCGATCGTGGGCCCCGCCTTCCTTGCCCTCACGCTGACGATCGCGGTCAGCCCGCTGCGTTCATGGCTGAAGCGGCGCGGCGCGCCCCCATGGGTGCTGATGACCGTGCCGCTGCTGGTCGTCCTGCTGGTCCTGCTGGCGTTCGTGAGCTCGCTTGTCGTCTCGATCGCACAGCTGGCCGGCCTGCTGCCCACCTACACCGACGAGTACAACGCGATGGCCGCGGGGGTCACGCGGTGGCTCGGCACCTTCGGCATCACCCCTGACCAGATCAGCGCCGCGGTC
Source organism: Nonomuraea sp. bgisy101 (assembly GCF_057708945.1). Taxonomy (NCBI): domain Bacteria; kingdom Bacillati; phylum Actinomycetota; class Actinomycetes; order Streptosporangiales; family Streptosporangiaceae; genus Nonomuraea; species Nonomuraea sp. bgisy101. Next base: position 24,271 of record NZ_JBYITD010000012.1, on the reverse strand, counting down.
AAGGCGCTGGACCCCAGCAAGCTCGTGCCGCTCGTGCAGGGCTTCCTGTCCAGTCTGCTCGGCGTCGTGTCCGCCTTCGTGCTGATCCTCCTGCTGGTGTACGGCATGAGCCTGGACGCGGGGCCCACCCAGACGGCCGTCCGCAAGCTGGAGGGAACCAGGCCCGACCTGGTGCGCGCGCTGACCGACTTCACCAGGAGCACCTGCCGCTATCTCGTGGTCTCCAGCATCTTCGGCCTTGTCGTGGCCGTGCTCGACGCGGGTGCGCTGTGGCTGCTCGGCGTGCCGCTGCCGCTGCTGTGGGGGCTGCTGGCCTTCATCACCAACTACATCCCCAACATCGGCTTCATCCTCGGGCTCGTCCCGCCCGCCCTGCTGGCCCTGCTGGACTCGGGCTGGGTCACCATGGTGTGGGTGATCGTCGTCTACAGCGTGCTCAACTTCGTCATCCAGTCGGTGATCCAGCCGAAGTACGCGGGGGAGTCGGCGGGCCTGTCGACCACCGTGACGATGCTGTCGCTGCTGGTGTGGTCGGTCGTGCTCGGCGCGCTCGGCGCCATCCTCGCCGTGCCGCTCTCCGCGCTGGCCAGGGCCCTGCTCGTCGACGCGGACCCTGGCACCCGCTGGGCGATCCCGCTGGTCAGCGGAGAAGCCCGGGAAGAGCGGACGACACGGCCCGGTGGAACGTCGGGTAAGCGTAGATCATCTGGCTGAGCCGTTCGACCGGGATCCTCGCGTGGACGGCCAGCGTCAGCATGGCGAGCACCTCGCCGCCGCACGGACCCGCGCTCGTGGCCCCGACCAGGACCCCGTCGGCGGCGACCAGCTTGACGAACCCCTCCGCCCGCGCGATCCAGCCGCGCGTCGAGGCCGCCAGGTCGGTGAAGGACATCCTGACGTCGAGCCCCCGCTCCCTGGCCTGCGCCTCGGTCAGCCCCACCGCGCCCACCTCCGGGTCGGTGAACGTCACCCTCGGCACCGCGTGATACTCCGCCTCGTGGACGGGCTCGCCGAGGATCTGCCTGACGATGATGTCGGCGTGGTACACCGACATGTGCGTGAACGCGCCCTTGCCGACCGCGTCACCCAGCGCCCAGACCCCTTCGGCGACGCGCATCCTCTCGTCCACCGGGACCGCCTTCGCGCTCTCGTCCAGCCCGATCGCGCCGACGCCCAGAGCCGCGAGGTCGACCCTGCGGCCCGTGGTTACCAGCAGCCTCTCGGCCGCGACCCCCGCGAGAGTGAAACGGCCGTCCGCGTAGCCAACCTCGTCGACCTTCACGCTCGTGCGCACCCCGATGCCCTCGTCGGTGAACACCTTCTCCACCAGCGCGCTCGCCTCGGGCTCCTCCGTGGACAGCAGCCTGTCGGCCCCCTCCAGCACCGTCACCTCGGCGCCGAACCGCGAGAACACCTGCGCCAGCTCGACGCCGATGGCGCCGCCGCCGAGCACGACGAGCGAGTCGGGGACCGTCTCGGTCTCTATCGCCTCGTGGTTGGTCCAGTACGGCGTGCCGTCCAGCCCCCTGATCGGCGGTATGGCGGGCTGTGACCCGCCGGCGATCACGATGCCCCGCGACGCCCTGATGACCTGCTCGCCCACGGTCACCTCGTCCGGCCCCGTGACGCGCCCGTGTCCTCTGACCAGGATGCCGCCCTTGGCCGTGAACCGGTCGGCGGCCACCTTGTCGTTCCAGTCGTCGGTCGCCTCCTCGCGGATCCTGCGCGCGACGGGGGCCCAGTCGGGCGCCAGACCTCCCGCCGCCACCTCGTTCGCGGCGGTGACCATCATCTTGGAGGGGATGCAGCCCCAGTAGGGGCACTCACCGCCGACCAGGTTCGCCTCGACCCCCGCGACCTTCAGCCCCGCCTCTGCCAGTCGCCCCGCCGCGTCCTCGCCACCGGGACCCATGCCCAGCACGATCACATCGACATCCATCAACCCACGCTAGCCCTTCCCCCTGAACCGCCCAAGGGTCACCGCGTCTCCGCGAGCGTCGGCGCCGCCCCTGGAAGGACGGCACGACCGCCGATCGAGGCCATCGCCGGCTACGAGAGCCGGATGCGCGAGTACGGCTTCGCCGCCGTCCGCGACTCCCTCAGGGCCGCCGAGCAGTTCGCCGGCGAGAACGCGATGGCCAGGATCGGCATCAGGACCTTCCTTCGCACGGCCCCGTGCTTCCCCTCGATCAGGCGGAAGGCGTCCGGATGACGGGCAGCGCCGACAGCGACTGCGAGATCCGCTCCTCGGGCAGGGCGAAGTCCTCCATCCCGCCCGCCAGGTAGCGGTCGTAGGCCGCCAGGTCGAAGTGACCGTGCCCGCACAGCGCGGTCAGGATGACCTTCTCCTCCCCGCTCTCCTTGCAGCGCAGCGCCTCGGCGATCGTCTCGGCCAGCGCGTGCGTCGGTTCGGGGGCGGGCACGATGCCCTCGGTCCTGGCGAAACGGACCCCCGCCTCGAAGCATTCGGTCTGGGACTTGGCGACCGCCTCGAACAGCCCCAGCTCGTACATGTGCGACAGCAGCGGCGACATCCCGTGGTAGCGCAGCCCGCCCGCGTGGATCGGATCGGGGACGAAGTCGTGCCCGAGCGTGTGCATCTTCAGCAGCGGCGTGAACCCCGCCGTGTCGCCGAAGTCGTAGGCGTAGACCCCACGGGTGAACGAGGGGCAGGCCTCGGGCTCGACCGCCCGCAGCACCGGCGCGATCCTGCCCGCCAGCTTCTCGCGCAGGAACGGGAAGACAAGGCCGGCGAAGTTCGAGCCGCCGCCCGTGCAGCCGATGACGACGTCGGGCATCTCGGGCAGTTGCTGGAGCGCCTCCTCACCGATGACGGTCTGGTGCATCAGCACGTGGTTGAGCACCGAGCCGAGCGCGTAGCGGGTGTCGTCCGACGCGCCGGCCACCTCGACCGCCTCGCTGATCGCGATGCCCAGGCTGCCCGGCGAGTCCGGATCGTCGGCCAGCACCTTGCTTCCCGCTCCGGTCACGGGCGAGGGGCTGGCGTGCACGGTCGCGCCGTACACCTGCATGAGAGAGCGCCGGTAGGGCTTCTGGTCGTAGGAGGCGCGCACCATCCACACCTCGCACTCGAGCCCGAACTGGGCGCAGGCGAAGGCCAGCGACGAGCCCCACTGCCCCGCGCCCGTCTCGGTGGTGAGGCGGCGGACGCCCTGCTTGGCGTTGTAGTAGGCCTGCGGCACCGCGGTGTTGGGCTTGTGCGAGCCCGCAGGCGAGACGCCCTCGTACTTGTAGTAGATGCGGGCGGGCGTGCCGAGGGCCCTCTCCAGGCGGTGGGCCCGCATCAGCGGCGTCGGCCGCCACAGCCGGTAGACGTCGAGCACCTCCTGCGGGATCTCGACGAACCTGTCGGTGCTCACTTCCTGGGCGATCAGGTCCATCGGGAACAGCGGCGCGAGATCCTCCGGTCCCACCGGCCGCATCGTGCCAGGGTGCAGCGGCGGCGGGGGCGGGGCGGGCAGGTCGGGAACGATGTTGTACCAGTGGCTGGGCGTCATCAACCCATACTGAACCCGTCCACCCCGGCGTTCCAGCGGAATCCGTCCACGGCTTGCGGCACGACCGCGACGGGTCGGCCGCGCAGGTGAGGACGGTCACCGCGCGGCCGCCGCCGACCGAGGGTCAGTCCTTGAGACTGCGGTCGAGGAAGTCCAGCTGGAACAGCAGGAGGTTCTCGGCGACCGCCTCCTGCGGCGTCATGTGCGACACCCCCGACAGCGGAAGCACGGCGTGCGGGCGGCCCGCCTCCAGCAGCGCGCTGGACAGGCGGAGCGTGTGCGCGGCGAACACGTTGTCGTCGGCGAGGCCGTGGACGAGCAGCAGGGGCCTGCTCAGCTTGGGCGCGTCCCCGATGAGCGTGCTGCGGTCGTAGGCTGCGGCGTCCTGGTCGAGATAGCGCTCCTGCCAGTGGGTGTCGTACAGGCGGGCGTCCGTGACCGGCGCGCCCGCGACCGCGGCGTGGAAGACCTCGGGATGGCGCAGGACGGCGGCCGCGGCCAGGTAGCCGCCGAACGACCAGCCTCTTATGCCCACCCTGCCGAGATCGAGGTCGGGGTGGGCCGCGGCGGCCGCGCGCAGGGCGTCGATCTGGTCCTCCAGCGCGTGGCTGAGCTTGTCGCCCTTGATCGTCCGCTCCCACACGGGACCCCTGGCGGGCGTGCCCCTTCCGTCGGTCACCAGGACGGCGTAGCCCTGGTCGGCGAACCACTGCGAGACCAGGTAGTCGTCCAGCACGGCGGTCGCGCGGCTGCCGTGCGGCCCGCCGTACGGGTCGAGGAGGACGGGCAGCCGAGCGGATCCCTCGACATGGCCCTTCGGGAACAGCAGGGCCGAGCGCAGCTCGCGCTCGCCGAGGCGCAGCAGCGTGACCCGCGGGCGCAGCGCGGGTGTCGCCGCCACGGAGGCGATCTCGTGCTCACCGGCGCGGACGCGCACGCCGTGCCGGTCGAGCGTGCGGGAGACGACGACGGTCGTACCGCCCGCGCGCACGCCCGTGTGGACGCCGGGCTCGGTCGTGAGCCTGGTCAGGGTGCCGTCGTAGGCGTACAGGTGGCGTTCGGTCGGCTCGTCCGTCGCCTGGAAGAGGACGGTGTCGCCGTCCACGCCCAGCACCGCGACGACCTGCAGCCCGCGCGGGGTGACGGGCGCGTCGCCGACCACCAGGTGGCGGGTGTCGCCGACGTCGGCGGTGCGGACGAGCGCGCCGCCGGCGGTACGGGCGGGCACGCCGGCCACGAGCTCCACCCACGCCGTGTCGGTGTCCTCGTGCACCGCCGTGGTCTCGCCCGTGGGCGCGACGGACAGGATCCTGGTCGTGCGCTGGTCGCGACTCTGCACCTGCACGAGCAGGTCGTGGGCGGTCCAGGCGACACGGGCGACGTATTCGAAGGCCGCGCGGTCCCACCGCACCTCGATCCTGCCGCCGTCCATGGAGACCAGCCAGAGCGAGACGTCCGCGTTCGGCGTGCCCGCCCTCGGATAGGCCATGACGCGCGGCGGGCTCGCCGGGTTGGCGGGGTCGGCGACGTGCCAGCGCTCGACGGGCGTGTTGTCGACCCGGGCGGCCAGCAGCACGGCGCCGTCCGGCGACCACCAGTGGCCCCGGTGGCGGTACATCGACTCGGCGGCGACGTGCTCCGGCAGGCCCCAGGTCACCTCGGGCCCGTCGGGGTCGACCGACAGGCCGCCCACCACCCGCAACGCGCCGTCGGCGACGTAGGCGACCCTCGTGCCCGTCGGGTCCAGACGCGGGTCCGAGCCCTCGCAGCCGAGGTCCTTGACCGCCCCGCTGTCCAGCTCCACCAGGAACAGCCGGCCGTTGAGCGTGTAGACCGCCTTGGTGACGGCGGCGTCGGTGGCATAGGCGGTGATGCCGCCCGAGTACTCGCGGGTGCGCTCCCTGTGGGCGCGCTCGGCCTCGGACGGCTCGGCGTCGGGCAGCGCGCCGGGGTCGACGACGAGGCGCTCCTCGCCCGCATCCACATCGAACGTCCAGAGCCGGTTGACCGGGTCCTCGGCGCCGAGCGAGCGCAGGAAGACCACCCGTCGCCCGTCGGGGGAGACGGTGAAGTCGCGGGAGGTCCCATGGCGGAATCTGGCGGTTCTGGCGTACTGGCGGGGAAAGGTCATGATCCTGAGTATGGCCCTACTCATGCGATCGCCACGGCCGCGGAGCACGTTGGGCGCATGAACCCCATCGCGCGCATCGTGGACGACGTGGAGCAGCTCGCGGCCAGGGCGGAACGCCTGGTGGCCCAGGGGCAGGTGCCCGTCTCGGCCATCGAGCGGCTCCTCGGCGAGGGAGTCGCCAGGGGCGTGCCGCTGTACGAGCGCATCATCGCGGTGGCGGCCGGCTCCCGGGACGCCACCTTCCTCGCCAGAGGAGCCAGGGCCGTCACCTCTGTCGCGCGGATCTCCGCCGGCACCCCCGGCACGGGCTTCATGGTCTCGCCCAGGCTGCTGCTCACCGCCCATCACGTGCTGCCCACGCCGTCCTCGGCGCTCGGCGTGATCGCGGAGTTCGGCGCAGGGCCGGGCGCCGGCGACCGGCCGCAGCCGCCGGCCAGGTTCCGGCTCGACCCGGACGGCTGCTTCCTCACCGACGAACGCCTCGGTTACACCCTCGTCCTGGTGAAGGCCGGGACAGACGGGACGGAGGCGGGAGCGCTGTTCGGCTGGAACCCCCTCATCGCCCAGCAGGGCAAGATCGTCGCAGGAGAGCCCGTGAACGTGGTCGGCCACCCGCCCGGCAGGCCGAAGGAGATCTCCATCAGGCACAACGAGCTGCGCGAGCAGTCCGAGCTGCGCCTGCTGTACACGACCGGCGCCGAGCCTGGCAGCCCAGGTTCGCCGGTCTTCAACGACCAGTGGGAGGTCGTCGCGCTGCACCACGCCGCGCTCGACGATCCGCAGGGCGGGCAGGGCAGGGCGTCGAACACGGGTGTGCGGGTCAGCGCCATCCTGGCCCACCTGGCGGGGCGCGAGGTGGCCGCCGAGGTGCGGGTCCTGCTCGCCGAGCTGGGGCCCGCCGCCGGGCTGGGCCCGCCCGCCGTAGCCGGGCGGCCCGTTCCCGCCCCTGCCTGCACGGGTCTCGTGGCGCGGCCCACCGCCTTCGGCGGCGGAAGGCATCTGCTGTTCCTGCCCGGCACGGGCCAGGAACGCCTCGATCCCACGGCGACGCGCAGGCGGTGGACGGCCGGGCTGAACAAGGGCCTCACGCTCGCCGACCTGCCCACCCTCGACCCGGGCGACGTGTGGCTTCCCGCCTACGCCGACCGGCTCGCCGAGCCGGCCCCCGAGGCGCCCGCCTCGCCCACCGCGCGGCTGCTGTACGAGCAACTCGTCGGCGAGGCGGCCATGATGGCGGGAATGCCGCAGGACTCCCGGCGCGAAGGCCTGCTCACCGGCCTGCACGGGGCGCTGGCCTGGCTGGCCTCCGCCACCAACCTTGACAAGGCGCTCATCGCCTGCGTCTTCCGCGACGTCGCGACCTACCTCGACGATCACGCTGTACGGCGCCGCGTCCTCGACGCCGTCCTCGGCACGGTGCCGCGCTCGGGCCCGCTCGTGGTCGTGGCGCACGGTCTCGGCAGCGTCGTGGTCATGGACCTCATGGCCTCGCTCCCCGCACGGGTGCGGGTGCCGCTGCTCGTCACCGCGGGCAGCCCGCTCGGCCTCGACGCCGTGCACCGCAACCTGCTGGCGGGCGGCACCTCCCGGCCACCCGGGGTCGGGGCGTGGCTCAACGCCTGGTGCCCTTCCGACCCCGTGTGCATCGGCTGCCCGCTCGGCGACGACTGGAAGTGCCAGGTGGACGAGCGCGCGGTGGACAACCCGTTGCAGCGCGCCCACGACGTGGAGGAATACCTCTCTCACCCGGCCATCGCGCGCACCGTCTCCGCCGCCTTGGGATGATGTTCGCCCGAATGCCCGCACAACAGACGGACAGGGGCGCGATGCTCAAGCCAGGAGATCCGGTACGGCTCGGGCCGTACAGGCTGCTCGACCGGCTGGGTGAGGGCGGCCAGGGCGCGGTCTACCTCGCGGAGACGGGCGACGGCGAGCGCGTCGCGGTCAAGCTGCTGCACGCGCGCCACGCCGACGGCCCCGACGTGCGCGCCCGCTTCCTGCGCGAGATCGAGCTGGCCAGGCAGGTGGCGGAGTTCTGCACCGCGCGGGTCCTCGACGCGGGCGAGAGCGACGGCGCGCCGTACGTGGTCAGCGAGTACATCGACGGTGTCTCCCTGCAGAAGAGCGTCGAGCGGGAAGGCCCGCGCTCGGGCGCGGCGCTGCACAGGATCGCGGTCGGCACCGCCACCGCGCTCGCCGCCATCCACCAGGCGGGCATCGTCCACCGCGACTTCAAACCGGCCAACGTGCTGCTCGGACCCGACGGGCCCAGGGTCATCGACTTCGGCATCTCGCGGGCGCTCGACACCATGGGCACCACGACCAGCGGCGTCGTCGGCACACCCACCTACATGTCGCCCGAACAGATCGGCGGGCAGCGGGTCGGCGCCGCCTCCGACGTCTTCAGCTGGGCGGCAACGATGGTGTTCGCCGCGACGGGACGGCCCCCCTTCGGCCACGACAGCATCCCCGCCGTCCTGCACCGCATCCTGACGGCCGAGCCCGACCTGTCGGCCATCCCGGACGAACTGCGGCAGCTCCTGGCCCACTGCCTGACCAAGGACCCCGCGGCGCGCCCCTCCGCCTCCCAGGCGATGCTGGCCCTCATCTCCCACCGCTCCGCGCCCCCGGGGGCCGCCCACTCTCCCCACCGGACCGACCCGCTCGGCCAGGGTCTCGACACGGTCCCGAGCAGGGCCAGGAGGAAGGTCGCCTACGGCGTGGCCGCCGTCGCCTGCGCGGCCGTCGTGACGGGAGCCGCGATCGCGGTGCCGTCGTGGCTGAGCGCGGACCCGCCCGTCCCCACCGTCACCTCGGCCACGACCGTCAGCCCTTCGCCCAAAGGCGTGACCACGGCGCCGACCTCCACCGCCGGACCCGGGCCCACCCCCACCGCGGCCCCCTCACCCCCGAGGTTCTCCGCCGACGCGGTCGGCAAGGCGCTCGGCACGCTGCGCGGCCACACCGACGACGTCGAGACCGTCGCGACGACCTCCGTGGGCGGCAGGCAGGTCGTGGTATCCGGCTCCCGCGACCGCACGGTCCGCCTGTGGGACCTGGCCACCCGCCGACCCCTGGCCAGACTGTCGGGCCACACCAACTGGGTGCGCAAGGTCGCCGTCACCGACCTGGACGGCGACAGGATCGCCGTCTCCGGGAGCGACGACGGCACCGTCAGACTATGGGACCTGGCACGGCGCAAACCTCTCGGCCGGCCCATCGACCAGGGCGAACCCGTGTTCTCCCTGGCGGTCGCGCAGGACGACGGGCGACCCGTGGCGATCACCGGAGGCCGCGACGGCACCGTGCGCGTCTGGGACCTGTCCACGCGCAAGGAGATCGGCAAGAGGAGAAAGGGCCACTCGGGCGCCGTCTTCTCCGTCGCCGCCGCAGGCGCCGAGTTCTTCACGGCGGGCGCCGACGGCGAGGTGAAGCGCTGGAGCCTCCACAGCGGGGAAGGCGAGAGCGTCACGACCCACACGGGGCAGGCCTCCGTCGTCGAGACCGCCACCCTCGACGGCGGAACCGTCGTGCTGTCCGGCGGCGGAGACCAGGAGGTGTGGGTGGACGAGCCGACGGGCGGCGAGCGGCGCCTGCCGTACCTGGGGCACTCGGGCTGGGTCTACTCGATCGCCGTGGCCGAGGTGGCGGGCAGGACCCTCGTGGTCTCGGGCGGCAACGACGGCACCGCCAGGGTCCACGACCTGGCCACGGGCAAGGACGTGGGCAGGCCTTTCAAGGACCACGACCACAACGTGTTCGGCCTGGCGACCGCCGTGCTCGGCGGCAGGACGGTCGTCGTGAGCGCGGGAGGCGACGACACCCTGCGCGTGTGGCGGCTCACCTGAGCGGCGGGCCCACCTGACGGCTACTGGACGGGAACCTGGAGATCGCGGAAGTCGGCGATCTTGACCTTGAGCGTCCTGGCCGCGTCGGGGAGGGCGAACAGCCCCCAGAACTCGCGGCGCGAGGCCGGCGGCCAGCGCCAGGATCCGGGTGCGCATGGCGGGGACGGCCCCATGCCCGAGATCTTCGCGATGCCGCATCCTCTGGGTGACCGCCATCAGCCGGCCGCACCGGCGATCACGGCAACGGCTTCGACCTCGACCAGCTGATGGTTGTAGCCGAGCACGCTCACCCCGAGCAGGGTGCTGGGGACGTCGTGCTCACCCATGTACTCCCGGTACACCTCCCACGCCTGGACCAGGTCGTCCTGCCGGGACGAGGCCACGTACACCGTCGTCTTGACGACATCGGTCAGCGAGGCGCCCGCCCCTTCCAGCGCGGTCACGAGATTGCGCATCACCTGATGGGTCTGGCCCGCGTAGTCCCCGATCGCGACGGTCTCACCGTCGAGATCAAGAGGACAGGCCCCCGCGACCCAGACGGACCGCACAGGTGCGTCGACCACCGCGGCGTAGGCGTAGTCGACGGTCGGCCCGAGCCGGTCGACACGGATCAATCGAACACTTGCCGTCATTGAATGCCTCTCACAGAGAAATGCTGTTCCGGCCGGCTCGGAGAGCGGCCGAGGATCGCGGCGATCTCGTCCGGACGCGATCCGCCCGATCACCTGACCCGCGGCACGAAGGCCACTCCGGCCGGCCCCGATGTCCAGGGCCCAGGCCACGTCCGCCTTCGCCGCATCCCAGGAACGCGCCACATAGCCGAAGAGGTCGGAGCCTTCGTCGTTCGTAGGCGTCGACATATAATCTACATACGCTTATCGTCTGTCAATGGGTATCTTGGAGCACGTGTCAGACCGTCACGACCTCGCTGCGATGCTGCAGCCCTTGGTGCGCTCGCTCATCGCCGCGGAACTGCCCGTGCTGGCCGAGCACGGGATCTCCATGTGGGGCTACTCCGTGCTCAGCGCGCTGGACGGCAGCGCGGTGCGCACCCAGGCCGCCCTGGCGGAGTCGATCGGGGCCGACAAGACGCGCATCATCACCACGCTGGACCGGCTCCAGGAGGCGGGACTGATCTCCCGCGTGCCGGACCCCGGCGATCGTCGCGCGAGACTGCTCGAGATCACCGAGGAAGGCAGGAGAGTCCGCCGGGCGGTGCAGGCCGACATCCACTCCAACGAAGACCGCCTGCTGGCAGGGTTGCCCTCGGCTGATCGCGATGCCTTCCTGCGCGCCGTGCGGATGCTGTCGGAGCTGTCTCGCGAAGAGATCATCGGAGACCGGTGAGAGGTCCGGCCAGCGCCGGGTGGCGCGGGTCGTCGGCCTTGACCACCACGTCGGCCGACCGTGCGGGCGCCACCTCGCGCTCGTAGCGCTCGTAGGCGGGCAGCCGCCAGGCCTGCGCCGGGTCGCAGCGCCGTACCAGGGCCGCCTTCGACAGCCACAGGTGAACGCTCAGCTCGGCCGGCAGGCCGCGCCCCAGCAGCAACGTGCCGTCCAGCAGCAGCACCCCGCCCTCAGGGAGCGTCTCGTACGGCGCGCGCGTCGCCCTGTCGGTCTCGCTGTTCCACAGGGAAGGCACGAACCTGCCGGAACCGCCCGGCGACAGCGGCTCCAGCACCTCCCTGCGCAGCCCCTCCTCGTCCAGCCAGTCGTCGTAGAAGGCGTCAGGGTCGGTCCTGCCGTACTCCAGGCGCAGCGAAGCCGCCCTGAGGAAGTCGCCGGCCGACACCCGGCGCGCCGCCCTGCCACGCACCCGCAGCGGCTCGACCAGCTCGTCGGCCAGCAGATCAGGCCGCGCGGCCGGCGCGCCGTCGACCAGCACCCGCACCCACGCGTCCCGCGGACGCGCCGCGACCAGCTCGGCCAGCTCCTCGACGAGCAGCGCGGGCGAGATCGGCCGCACCTACAGGGCCCGCCGCAGCTCGGCCTCGGTGTGGCGCCTGTTGTAGGGCGCCGTGTCCGGCTCGAACCTGCGGCCCTCGGCCAGCGGCCCCGCGTCCACCACATCGAACCCGAACGCGTCCGTCAGCTCGGCCACCACCCGCTTGGCCTCCTCGTCGTCGCCCGCGATCGGCAGCGCCCGCCTGCCCTGCGCGCCCTTCGGCAGGCCCTGCGTGGCCAGGTCGCGGTAGTAGATGGTGTTGAACGCCTTCACCACCCTGGCGCCCTTCAGATGCGCGGCCAGCAGTTCGCTGCTCGTCGTCTCGCCGGAGTCCAGCTCGGCGACATGGCCGTCTCTGGCGGCGTAGTAGTTGTTGGTGTCGATCACGATCGAGTCGACCTGCGGCACCTCGCGGTAGCGCCCGAACGGGATCGTCACCACGACCACGTCGCCCGCCCGCGCCGCCTCCTCCGCCGTACCCGCTCTCGCCCTCGGCCCCAGCTCCTCGACGAGACCGGCGAGGGTCTCGGGGCCGCGTGAGTTGCTGAGGACCACCTCGTGGCCCGCGTCCACAGCCAGCCTGGCCAGCGTGCCGCCGATGAAACCGCTGCCGATCAGTCCGATAACCATGGACGCGGCAACGCCCCCGCGCCGCCACGCTATTCCGGCCTGGATCCTCCCCGCTCGGCACGCAGCGCGGCCCACACCGGATCCCCAGGGTGATGTCCGCCTCGCACTCGCAAAGGGAATGAAAAGCGCGTCGGGGACGCGTCGGGCACGGGAGATCGAAAAGAATTCCTGAAGATCGCGAAAGGCCAGGTCTCCCATGCGGGTGACCTGGCCTTTCGCCTCTCTGAGCGGACGACGGGAATCGAACCCGCGTAGCTAGTTTGGAAGACTAGGGCTCTACCATTGAGCTACGTCCGCGCGAGCCGGTCGAAGTCTGGTCTAGACTTCATCCGGTCGTCAGGGCGTAAGCGTACCGGAGTCCCGGAGCGCATGCGTAACCGACGTCGCGGGGCGTGGCGCAGCTTGGTAGCGCGCCTGCTTTGGGAGCAGGAAGTCGCAGGTTCAAATCCTGTCGCCCCGACTTCTGTACCTGCGAGAAGGCCACTCCACACGATCGGGAGTGGCCTTCTGGGTGTCTTCGCATCATGACTGAAGCCGTCATCCAACTCAGTGATCGGAACCAGGCCGTGCCGCCGTCTCCGGCGAAAGCCGCGCGATGGGCGAGAGCCCACTGGCGGAAGGTGCGGGGCGGTGTCCCTGTCACCTGCTCCACTGTCGGGTAGATCTGGGTGTTCGAGCTGCGGCGCGCCCCTGCGTCACCGGGCCAGCAGCCGCTCGACCCTGACGTGCACGTGCGGGTGGGTCGCCATCAGTGAGCCCTTGCGCGTACGGCAGGCGACCAGCCCCAGCGCGGGCACCCCTCGCCGCAGATCCGTCAGCGGGATCCCGTCCGCCTCGTGGATCTTGAGCAGCGCCGAGGCCAGCAGCCCCGGCTGTCCGAGCAGGTCGGCGGCGGCTCGGTCGGCGGCCAGCTCGCGCGCCCTGCTGAGCGCCCGCAGCGGCAGGTGCGCCACGAAGCTCGCCAGCCCCAACGCGCCCGCGCCCAGCAGCACGCTCAGCCCGATCAGCAGGCCGAAGGGGAACTCCTCGAAGAACAGCCCGGGGGCCTCCAGCGCCGTCCGTCCTGTGGTCTTGGCGATCCACGCCATGAAGATGGCGAACGAGCTCGCCAGCGTCATGACGGCCACGTCGCGGTGCTGGATGTGGGCCATCTCGTGCGCGAGCACGGCGGCGAGCTCGTCGGGCGTCAGCCGCTCGCGGAGCCCGCGGGTGACGATGACGGTCGCGCCGCGCCGCGACCTGCCGACCGTGTACGCGTTGGGAGCGGGTGAGGGGCTGAGCGCCAGCCGCGGCTTGTCCTGCCCCGTCAGCGCGCACAGCCGATCGAGGACGGCGTGCAGTTCGGGCTCCTGCTCGGCACTGACGAACCGGGCCCCGGTGATCCGCCTGGCCACGCGTTCGGTCGACAGCCACTGCACCAGCAGGACGGCGCCCGCGATGCCGGCCACGGCGTAGAGGGGGACGCCGGCGAGCACGAGGCCCGCGAGAACGGCGCCGTAGACGGTGGCGAGCAGGGCCATCGGCACGAGCATGCGCATGGGGCGACCTCCAGTCTCCATTCAGGACCGGAAGGTCTTCCTCGCCTCAAGGGCCGCCTGGCCGGGCGGATCGCCGTGATGACGACCAGGCTGTTGAGAGGTACTCCCCTTCGTTGCGAAAAGGATACGAAATCAGGAACCGGTGTGGAAGAGCGCCCACACCGCTTTGCCGCCGCCGTCGAGGCAGTCCCAGCCCCAGCATTCGCTGTAGGTCTCGACGATGTAGAGGCCGCGCCCGTTCTCGGAGATGAAGTCGGGCTCTTTCGGCGTGGGCACCTCGTCGCTGGGATCGGCGACGGCCAGCAGCACGTGGGGGGCGGCGCGCATCAGCAGGAGCGTGATGTGGCGGTTGCCTCTGGCGTACCTGACGGCGTTGGTGACCAGCTCGGAGACCACGAGCGCGGCGTCGTCGCCGAGTTCGGAAAGGCCCCAGTCGTCGAGGGTCGAGCGCGTCACGTCCCTGGCCGTGCGGACCGAGTCGGCCCTGAAGGGGAGGGGGCATGCGGTGGTGCCCGGCTGCTCGGCACGCAGAAGGCGGTCGAAGCCGACCTCGCGGGTGATCTGCAGGCAGGTGGCAGTGGCCAGAGGGTCCTCCACCATCCCGCCAATACCTCCACTAATCCTGAAATTAGTGCATATGTCGGTGATTGCCACCTATATGCACTCGACCATCATGGGTCACTACAAGCGGCGCTGCAAGACCCAAATGCACGTGCAGCTGCAATGTGCAATCGCCGCGTGGTTACTGGCATTGCGGACACAAGGCTGAGACCTTGTCATGGGGCCTGTAACTAGTGACACTGTGTGCGGACCGAAGAGGAGGCATTGTGACGCAGAACCCGCCGGGCTCGGGGCCAACGGCTCTGCGCATCCTCCTGGGCTCCCAGCTTCGCCGGCTGCGGGAGTCGCGCGGCGTGACGCGGGAAGAGGCGGGACACCTCATCAGGGGCTCCGAATCCAAGATCAGCCGTATGGAGCTGGGCCGCGTCGGGTTCAAGGAGCGCGACGTCGCGGATCTGCTCACCTTGTACGGCGTGGCGGAAGAAGGCGCCCGCAAGGCCGTTCTCGACCTGGTGACCACGGCCAACGAGCCGGGCTGGTGGCACCGCTTCAACGACCTGCTGCCCTCGTGGTTCCAGGCCTATGTCGGCCTCGAGGAGGCCGCGGCCCGCATCAGGACCTATGAGGTCCAGTTCGTCCCCGGTCTGCTGCAGACCAAGGAGTACGCCAAGGCGGTCATCACCGCCGGTTCCGCGGGCGTCAGCGGCGACGAGATCGCCCGCAGGGTCGACCTGCGCCTCGAACGCCAGCGCGTGCTCGAGCGCCCCGGCGGCCCGATCCTCTGGGCGGTGATCGACGAGGCCGCGCTGCGCCGCCCCATCGGCGGCGCCGAGGTGATGAAGGCCCAGCTGGAGCACCTGATCGACCTGATGCGCCAGCCCACCATCACCATCCAGGTCATGCCGTTCGACTTCGGCGGACACAGTGCGGAGGGCGGCGCGTTCAGCATCCTGCGCTTTCCCGACCACGACCTGCCCGACGTCGTCTACGTCGAGCAGCTCGCCAGCGCCCTCTATCTCGACAAGCGCGAGGACGTCGACCGCTACACCGAGGTCATGGAGCGCCTGTGCGCGGTCAGCACCACTCCTGACGAGACCGTGGACCTCCTGAACAAGATCAAGGACGAGATCTGACCGTCTGTTCGTCGTGCTTGGGTGCGCTTCTGCCCTAGACTGGCGTGCGGCGTTGGACATTCGCCGGTGCGAGCATGCCCAACACCGATCATGTGGGCGCGGCGCGTGAGCCGCAGAGATCTGTACGCGCCCGCGAACACTCAAAGCTTGATCAAGGAGACCACCCCGTGAAGACCGCTGTCGAGGAGCTCAGCCCGACTCGGGTGAAGCTCACCGTCGAAGTGCCGTTCGACGAGCTTGGCCCGAGCATGCAGGCGGCGTACAAGAAGGTCGCGGAGCAGGTGCGCGTCCCCGGCTTCCGCCCCGGCAAGGTTCCGGCCCGCATCATCGAGCAGCGCTTCGGCCGCGCGGTGGTGCTCGAGGAGACCCTCAACGACGCGGTGCCGAAGCTGTACGGCCAGGCCGTCGACGAGGTCGACCTGTTCCCGGTCAGCCAGCCCGACATCGAGGTCACCAAGATCGAAGACGGTGAGCAGATCGAGTTCACCGCCGAGGTCGACGTCAGGCCCAACTTCGAGGTGCCCGACTACGCCGGCATCGAGGTGACCGTCCCGACCGCCGAGGTCAGCGACGAGGACGTCAACGCCCAGCTCGACGCGCTGCGCCAGCGCTTCGCCACGCTGACCGGCGTCGAGCGCCCGGCCGCCAAGAACGACTTCGTCGTCATGGACCTGCGCGCCGAGATCGACGGCGTCAACCTCGAGGAGCAGCAGGCCAACGAGGTCTCCTACGAGGTCGGCGCGGGCTCGGTCCTGCAGGGCCTGGACGACGCCCTCGAGGGCATGTCCGCCGGCGAGGAGAAGACCTTCCGCACCGAGCTCGTCGGTGGTGAGAACGCCGGCGAGGAGGCCGACGTGATCATCAACGTCAAGTCGGTCAAGGAGAAGGTCCTTCCCGAGCTCGACGACGAGTTCGCCCAGCTGGCCAGCGAGTTCGACACGCTCGAGGAGCTCAAGGACAGCGTCCGCGAGCAGGCCCGCCGCAACAAGCTGGTCGACCAGGTCGTCCAGTCCCGCGAGCTGGCCCTCGACGCCCTGCTGGAGCAGATCGACATCCCGATCCCCGACAGCGCCCTCAAGGCCGAGGTCGACGCCCGCAAGCACAACCTCGACCACCAGATCGCCGAGAGCGGCCTGAGCCGCGACGCCTACTTCCGCCTCTACCAGACGACGGAAGACGAGCGCCTCGCCGAGTTCGAGACCAGCTCCGTCAAGGCCATCAAGACCGGCTTCGTCCTCGACAAGATCGTCAAGGCCGAGGAGCTGGGCGTCAACGAGCAGGAGCTGACCAACTTCGTGGTCCGCCGCGCCATGCAGATGGGCGTCGCTCCGAACACGCTGGCCCAGCACCTCGCCGACAACGACCAGCTCACGCTGGCCATGGTCGAGATCGTCCGGGACAAGGCCAAGACGGTCGTCGGCGACGCCGCCAAGGTCGTCGACGAGGCCGGCAACGAGGTCGACCTCAAGGCCATCTACACCGAGATCAACGGCGAAGAGGCCACCGAAGAGGCTTCCGAGAACGAGGAGTAAGCTCTCTCTCGTCTCACGAAACCCCCGTTTCCGCTCGCGCGGGACGGGGGTTTCGCCGTTTTCGGGGCAGCACTCGCGAGACGGTCGACGGGAGGGTCATGGGTGGCGAGCTGTTCTTCCTCGGGCTGGCGGTCGCCGTGGCCCTCGTCGTGGGCCGGGTCATGGCCGGCAGGGTCCCGGTGCCCGAGCCGATCCTGCTGGTCGCGCTCGGGCTGTTGATGAGCCTGCTGCCGGGCGTGGAGAACGTGCGCGTCGACCCGGAGATCGTGCTCAACCTGTTCCTGCCGCCGCTGGTCTACCACGCCGCCTTCCTCACGGCGCCGCGCGAGACACGCGCGGACGCGGGTCCCATCGCCATCATGGCCTTCACGTTGACCTGCGCGACCGCGCTCGGCGTCGCGTTCGCGGTCGGCTGGGCCGTACCCGATCTCACGTGGGCGGCGGCGCTGGCGCTCGGCGCGGCGGTCGCGCCCACCGACCCCGTCGCCGCGACCACCGTCATGAAGCGGGTCGGCGCGCCACGCAGGCTGGTCACGATCCTGGAAGGCGAGAGCCTGGTCAACGACGGCGTCGCGCTGACCATGTTCGGGCTCGCGCTGGCGGCGCTGGCCCACGAGGTCACCGCCGCCGACACGGCGGTCGAACTGGCCAAGGTCGTCGCCGGCGGCATCCTGTACGGCATGGCGGTCGCCTGGGTGATCGGCAGGCTCAGGCCGCTGGTCAGAGAGCCGGGCGCGCAGATCGTGCTGTCCCTGGTCACGCCGTTCGTCGCCTACATCCCCGCCGTGCAGCTCGGCCTCTCCGGCGTGCTCGCCACGATCGTGGTCGGCTTCCGGCTGGGCATCAAGGGCCAGGGCGTCCTGCAGCCCGCCTCCAGGCTGGCGGGACAGGTCTTCTGGGAGGTTCTGGTCTTCCTGCTGGAGTCGACGCTGTTCGTGCTGCTGGGCCTGGAGATCACCGACGTGTTCGCCGCCATGCGCGGGCAGTCGTGGCCGCATGTGGCCGGAACCGTCCTGCTGGTCATCGCGGTCACAGTGCTCCTGCGGATGCTCTGGACCATCGTGGTCGTGCCGCTGCTGCGCTTCAGGCGCTTCGAGACCATCGACGTACGGCAGCGCGTCGTGATGGGCTGGGCGGGCATGCGCGGCGCCATCACGCTGGCGATCGCCCTGTCCATCCCGCTCGGTGTGGAGAACAGGCCCCTGCTGCTGTTCCTGGCCACCTGCGTCGTGCTGGCGACGCTCGTGGGACAGGCCACGACGCTCGCGCCGCTGCTGCGCAGGCTGGGCCTCGGGGAGAGCGAGGCGGAGGTCAAGGAGGAGGCGGCCGGCAGGGCCGCGATGCTGGAGGCCGCGCTGGCCCGCATCGACGAGATGGCCGCCGACGACCGCGTCGACGACCGCACGGCCGACGTCTACCGCCAGCTGTTCGAACTGCGCCTGGACAGGGTCCGCTCGATCCTCGACGAGGAGGACGAGCGCCCCGAGATGGGCAAGCTCAGGAAGGAGCTGGTCAAGGCGCAGAGGGACAAACTCGGCCAGCTCTACCGCAAGGGCCGGATCGGCGCGCGCACGCAGCGCAAACTCCTGCACGAACTGGACTTGGAGGACCGCAGGCGCGCCTCCGGAGGCCACTGACGCCGACCTGCGCCGTCAGCGAACAGTCCGTGGACCGGGCATGACCTGTGGGCCGTGCGCGTTAAGGTCACAAGCAAAGCCCATCGATTACGACGCATCGGAAGGTGACGCTGTGACCAGCCCGCCGACCTTCTATCAGCCCGAGTCGCGAGGCCGTGAGAACGGCTCGTCCTTCCGGCTTGAGGACCAGCTCTACCAGCGCCTGCTGCGCGAGCGCATCATCGTGCTCGGCACGGACGTCAACGACGAGATCGCCAACCGCATCTGCGCCGAGTTGCTGCTGCTCGCGGCCGATGATCCCGACCGCGACATTTACCTGTACATCAACTCGCCTGGCGGGTCCGTGACCGCAGGCATGGCGATTTACGACATGATGGAATACGTGCCGAACGACGTGGCCACGGTTGCGATGGGCCTGGCGGCTTCCATGGGGCAGTTCCTGCTCTGCGCCGGCGCCTCTGGCAAGCGTTACGCGTTGCCGCACGCCCGCATCATGATGCACCAGCCTTCGGGCGGCATCGGCGGCACCGCCGCCGACATCGCCATCCAGGCCGAGCAGATGCTCTACGTGAAGAAGACGCTGGCCGAGCGGATCGCCTTCCACACCGGCCAGCCGCTGGACCAGATCGAGGCCGACTCCGACCGCGACCGCTGGTTCACCGCCGACGAGGCCAAGGACTACGGGTTCATCGACCACGTGGTCCGCAGCGCGCGCCAGGTGTCCTCGCAGGGCACCGTTTCCTAGGGGGAGCTGAGAAGTGAACATCGAGAGCCGCTACGTTCTCCCCTCCTTCGTCGAGCGCACGTCCTACGGCGTGAAGGAGATGAACCCGTACAACAAGCTCTTCGAGGACCGCATCATCTTCCTCGGAGTGCAGATCGACGACGCGTCAGCCAACGACGTCATGGCGCAGTTGCTGACGCTGGAGTCGCTCGATCCCGACCGTGACATCAGCATCTACATCAACTCGCCCGGCGGGTCCTTCACGGCCATGACGGCGATCTACGACACGATGCAGTTCGTCAGGCCGGAGATCCAGACCGTCTGCCTCGGCCAGGCCGCCTCCGCGGCGGCCGTGCTGCTGTCCGGCGGTACGCCCGGCAAGCGGTTCGCGCTGCCCAACGCCAGGGTCCTGATCCACCAGCCCTCCACCGAGGGCGGCGGCCAGGGAAGCGACATCGAGATCCAGGCCCGGGAGATCCTGCGCATGCGATCCCTCCTTGAGGAGATCATTGCCAAGCACTCGGGCAAGCCAGCGGCCGAAGTTCGTAAGGACATCGAACGCGACAAAATTCTCAACGCCGATGAGGCCAAGGCGTATGGTCTGATCGACGACATCATCCCGGCCAGGAAGAAGCGAGCTCAGGCCGTCGCTTCCTGATCGAGACGCGACGCACCGGAGCGGTGCCCAATTGGGCACGTTCCGGTGCGACTCGCCGCCAGGGGGCTCACTGAGGGCCCAGAAGACGGTAACGTCGAAACCTGAGCGGTTCGGACCGGGTCCGGAGGATACGGATCGCGGGAGCAGGGCGGTCCCACGCAAAGGAGTATCTGGGGTGGCACGCATCGGCGACGGGGGAGACCTGCTGAAGTGCTCTTTCTGCGGGAAGAGCCAGAAGCAAGTCAAGAAGCTCATCGCCGGTCCCGGCGTCTACATCTGCGATGAGTGCATCGATCTCTGCAACGAGATCATCGAGGAGGAGCTCTCCGAGTCCTCCGAGCTCAAGTGGGACAATCTTCCCAAGCCGAGAGAGATCTACGAGTTCCTCGACGCCTACGTCATCGGCCAGGACAAGGCCAAGAAGGCGCTCTCGGTGGCGGTGTACAACCACTACAAGCGGGTGCAGTCGGGCGACCGCGGCAGGGACGACGGCCTGGAGCTGTCCAAGTCCAACATCCTGCTTCTCGGTCCCACGGGATCCGGTAAGACGTTGCTGGCGCAGACGCTGGCCAAAATGCTCAACGTGCCGTTCGCCATCGCGGACGCCACGGCGCTCACCGAAGCCGGCTACGTCGGCGAGGACGTCGAGAACATCCTGCTCAAGCTCATCCAGGCGGCCGACTACGACGTCAAGAAGGCCGAGACGGGCATCATCTACATCGACGAGGTCGACAAGATAGCCCGCAAGAGCGAGAACCCCTCGATCACCCGCGACGTCTCGGGCGAGGGCGTGCAGCAGGCGCTGCTGAAGATCCTGGAAGGCACGACGGCCTCGGTGCCGCCGCAGGGCGGGCGCAAGCACCCGCACCAGGAGTTCATCCAGATCGACACCACCAACGTGCTGTTCATCTGCGGCGGCGCGTTCGCCGGGCTCGAGAAGATCATCGAGTCGAGGGTCGGCAAGAAGGGCATCGGCTTCAACGCGATCATCCGGTCGAAGGAAGAGATCGACTCCGCCGACATCTTCGGCGACGTGATGCCGGAGGACCTGCTGAAGTTCGGCATGATCCCCGAGTTCGTCGGCCGGCTGCCCGTCATCACCTCGGTGCACAACCTCGACCGTGAGGCGCTCATCCAGATCCTCACCGAGCCGCGCAACGCCCTGGTCAAGCAGTACCGCAAGCTGTTCGAGATCGACGGGGTCGAGCTCGAGTTCACCGACGACGCGCTCGAGGCGATCGCCGACCAGGCGATCCTGCGCGGTACGGGAGCCCGAGGCCTGCGCGCCATCCTGGAGGAGGTGCTCCTGTCGGTCATGTACGAAGTGCCGTCCAGGCAGGACGTCGCCCGGGTGGTCATCACCCGCGAGTCCGTGCTGGAGCACGCGATCCCCACGCTCGTCCCGCGCGACCAGTTGGCCGCCAAGCAGCAGCGCACCCCGCGCGAGAAGTCGGCCTGACCCGAAAAGGCCCTCACGGCGAGGCCCCCGGAGTCCGCTCCGGGGGCCTCGCCGTGTCCGGCGGGAGCGACGATTCCCCGGAAGTCGCCCGAGGTCCCTAAACTTGACCGCGTGACAACGCCAGAGCTGCCTACCCAGTACACGCCCGCCGACGTCGAGACCCAGAGCTACGAGCGCTGGGTAGCAGGCGGTTACTTCGGCGCGGACCCGGGCAGCGGGCGCGAGCCGTACTCGATCGTGCTGCCGCCGCCCAACGTGACGGGTGTGCTCCACATCGGCCACGCGCTCGACCACTCCATCCAGGACGCGCTCACCCGCCGCGCCCGCATGCGCGGCATGGAGACGCTGTGGCTGCCCGGCATGGACCACGCGGGCATCGCGACGCAGAACGTCGTCGAGCGTGAGCTGGGCAAGGAGGGGCTGTCCCGGCACGACCTGGGCCGCGAGGCGTTCATCGAACGCGTCTGGCAGTGGAAGGAAGAGTCCGGCGGCAAGATCCTCGGCCAGATGAAGCGGCTCGGCGACGGCGTCGACTGGTCGCGCGAGCGCTTCACCATGGACGAGGGGCTCTCGCGGGCCGTCCAGACCATCTTCAAGCGCCTCTTCGACGACGGGCTGATCTACCGCGCCGAGCGCATCACCAACTGGTGCCCGCGCTGCCTGACCGCGCTGTCCGACATCGAGGTGGAGCACAGCGACGACGAGGGCGAGCTCGTCTCGATCCGCTACTCCGACGAGATCGTGGTCGCCACCACCCGGCCCGAGACGATGCTCGGCGACACGGCCGTGGCCGTCCACCCGTCCGACGAGCGCTACGCCCACCTCATCGGTACCGAGGTGGAGCTGCCGCTGACCGGGCGCAGGATCCCGGTCGTCGCCGACGAGCACGTCGATCCGGCCTTCGGCACCGGCTGCGTCAAGGTGACGCCCGCCCACGACCCCAACGACTTCGAGATCGGCCGCCGGCACTCCCTGCCGTCGCTGACCGTCATGGACGAGCGCGGCGTGATCACCGCGCACGGCCCGTTCCTCGGGCTCGACAGGTTCGAGGCCCGCCCCGCCGTGGTCGCGGCGCTGCGCCAGCAGGGCCTGATCGTCGCCGAGAAGCGGCCCTACCTGCACGCCGTCGGCCACTGCTCGCGGTGCAAGACCGTGGTCGAGCCGCGGCTGTCGCTGCAGTGGTTCGTCAACGTCTCGCCGCTGGCCAAGGCCGCGGGCGACGCCGTCCGCGACGGGCGCACCCGCATCCACCCGCCGGAGCTGGCCAAGCGCTACTTCGACTGGGTCGACGACATGCACGACTGGTGCATCTCGCGGCAGCTCTGGTGGGGCCACCGGATCCCCGTCTGGTACGGCCCGGCCGGAGAGGTCGTCTGCGTCGGTCCCGACGAGGATCCGCCGGCCGGCTACTTCCAGGACCCCGACGTGCTCGACACGTGGTTCTCCTCGGGACTGTGGCCGTTCTCGACGCTGGGCTGGCCGTCGCCGACGCCCGAGCTGGCCCGCTTCTACCCGACGACCGTGTTGGTGACGGGATACGACATCCTGTTCTTCTGGGTCGCCAGGATGATGATGCTGGGCCTGTACGCCATGGACGGCCAGCCGCCCTTCAGGACCGTGGCCCTTCACGGCATGGTCCGCGACCAGTTCGGCAAGAAGATGTCGAAGTCGTTCGGCAACGTGGTCGACCCGCTCGACTGGATCGACCGCTACGGCGCCGACGCCACCCGCTTCACGCTGTTGCGTGGCGCCAATCCCGGCTCCGACGTGGCCGTCAGCGAGGAGTGGGCGGCCGGCTCGCGCAACTTCTGCAACAAGATCTGGAACGCCACCCGCTTCGCGCTCATGAACGGCGCGACCACCGGCGAGCTTCCCACCTCGCTGACGGCGGCCGACCGCTGGATCCTGTCCAGGCTGCAGACCGTGATCAAGCAGGTCGACGAGGCGTTCGAGGAGTTCGAGTTCGCCAAGGTCTCCGACCTGCTCTACCACTTCGCGTGGGACGAGGTGTGCGACTGGTACCTGGAGCTCGCCAAGGTGCAGCTGTCCCAGGGGCTCGACCAGACCCGGATCGTGCTCGGGCACGTGCTCGACGCGCTGCTCAGGCTGCTCCACCCGCTGGTGCCGTTCGTGACGGAGGAACTCTGGCGCGCGGTCACCGGGAGCACGTCCGTGGTGGTCTCCTCGTGGCCCGTGGCAGATGCCCGCTACGCCGACCCGTCCGCCGAGGTCGAGATCCTCGCGCTGCAGGAGCTGGTGACCGAGGTTCGCCGCTTCCGCTCCGACCAGGGGCTCAAGCCGGGCCAGAAGGTCGCGGCCAGGCTCTCCCTGTCGGGTACGGCTGTCGCCGCGCACGAGACGGCGATCAGATCGCTGCTCAAGCTGCAGGAGCCGGGAGAGTCGTTCTCGCCGACGGCGTCGTTCGTGGTGGGCGGGGTGACCGTGGAGATCGACACGGCCGGCGCCATCGACGTGGCGGCCGAGCGCAAGAGGCTGGAGAAGGACCTGGCCGTGGCCAGGAAGGACGCCGCCCAGGTGGCGGCGAAGCTGGGCAACGAGCAGTTCATGGCCAAGGCGCCGGAGGACGTGGTGACCAAGGTGCGGGCGAGGGCGGAGTCGTCCGCGGCCGACATCGTCAGGCTGGAGGCCCAGCTGGCGGCGCTGCCGACCGGCTGACCGACCGTGTGCGAAGGGCCCGGAGTCGTTTCCGACTCCGGGCCCTTCGCCATGTTTGGCCAACAAGGACCGGGGGAAGACCTATTCGTTACCGAAGATGGACGCCGCACGCGTGGGTGGCTGCTACTCTTTTCAAGGCGGGGCGACGTAGCCTGCGGCGCTTCGGATGTGAAGCTCTCGCAGGGACTGCTAGGCTCCCATCACCCTCTCTGAAAACTCACTTGATCTTCGGACGGCGTCCATGCGATTGGACAAGCGCCCAATGGCAGGGTAAGTTGAGA